>JASJDB010000075.1 GCA_030065315.1 Xenococcaceae cyanobacterium MO_167.B52
TACTTAATTATCTCGTCCTTTGTCCATTTCCGTTTATGCTTTCCTCACTCAAAAAATCCTCTTCGCCACAGTGCAAAACTAAACGGTTTAGTTTTGCACGAGAGGGGGAAGGGGGAGGAGTTTAGTCTAAACTCCAGTTCTTAGAGATAGATAGGGTGATTCATCGATTCTACCTATCAAGGTCAGCGTATGACTTATATTTTAGATGTTAATGCGATCATGAATAGTTAATTATTTTCTAGGCGAAGACTTAAAATAGAAAAGGAAACTAATTTGTGACAAAGCACCCTAGTTTCCCCGATTAATTAAAATACTTGACTTAATTATAACAATGACCACTACGTCAAACACCGATATTCAACAGCTTAAAGAATTTATCAAAGATAATTTTAATCAGTTAGATAGAAAAATTGATAATTTAACGAATAAGGTTGATGATTTGACTAACAAGGTCAACACAATCGATAAAAGATTAGCTGTGGTAGAAAGTAAAGTTGATTCTACAGAAAAGCGATTAAACAATTTGGAAGGGAAATTACCCGATATTTCTGAAAAGTTTGGTGAACTTAAGAATTGGAGGCAAATTGCATTCATTATTATCGCTGCGGTGGTTGGTTGGTTTGCTAGAAGTGGCAAAATGTGAGCAAAAAGCCGATCAAGCATAGCCTTCCAGCGAAGCTGAGTGGCAATATTTCAGTTATCAGTTTTCAATTATTGTGTAGGTACTACTATGCCTTTATTAATAGGCTTATTACCTACTAATATAAGATACATTGTATATTGTTGGTTAAACCGATTCGACCCAAGACAACTTCTCCGCGAGTGTCCCCAGGCTCAACGAAGTAGCCTGGGGAGGGATAGCGCACTAATCCTGCGCCCTCGATGGGTGCAGGATTAGTCCTAAAGGATACCGCTTCGCATATCAGTAGGTGTATTTTGCTCCTCTATATACTTTCGTAAGCGTTCTATTGTTACTCCTCCACAGCTTGCAATGTAATATGAACCAGACCAAAATACAGGCTTAGAGTAAACCCGATCTATTTCAGTTCTAAATTCTTTTCTAATTATTCTACTAGAAGCACTTTTAAGACTAGCTACTAGCTGAGAGATATTATTATCAGGATGAAGATCGATTAAAAGATGTACGTGGTCTGATTCTCCATCAAACTGAAGCATCAAGCTTTTCTTCTTTTTGCAGATATTTTGAAATATTTCAGCCATTCTTTCAATCATGGGCAAAGTAATCACTTGACGACGATATTTAGTCACTAAAACTAGATGTAAGTGAATTGAATAAACTGAGTGTGAACCCTTATTGGGTTTCATGTTATACTACCTACAGGTCAATAGATAATTATGTTAACACGACGCATCACATTTAGGCTTTATCCGTCACTGGCTCAAAAGAAAAAACTCTTTGAGGCAAGAAGACTGCACGCCTATTTGTATAATGGTGCAGTTGCTAACAGAAAGACTCAGTATCAAAAGTTTGGTCATTCAGTTGATTATTTTGAGCAACAGGCTTCATTGCCCCCCTTTAAAGAAGTTTGGCTCGAATATAAAGCTTTAAATGCTGGTTCACTCCAAGCTACTTTGAAACGAGTAGACCTAAGTTTCAATAGATTTTTTCAAGGGTTAGGAGGTTATCCTAAATTTCGTTCAATTAAAAACTATTCAGGGTGGACTTATCCTGATGGAAGACAAGGCTTTAAAGCCCATACCAGTGGCAAGAATGGCTATCTTGAATTGACCGACCTCAAAGTAAAAATTCAAATGCGAGGTCAAGCTAGGACTTGGGGAAAGCCAACTACTTGCACCATTGTTTACCGTTCTGGGAAATGGTACGCTTCGATCACAGTTAAATGTATTCCAGAAAGAAGTACTGGAACTGAAGCGATCGGTCTAGACTTCGGTTGTAAAACTGCCATCGCAGATAGCAATGGAAATAAAATCTCGCCTCCTAAGTTTTTAGCAAATGCTTCAGAAAAAATTAATCAAGTATCTAAACAGTTAAGGAGAAAAAGAAAGCCAGAAAAAAACGGACATATCAAGCTGACGGGGTTTCCCCGTCAGTCTTGTCCTCGAAAGTGCAAAGCTTCTCGTCGCTGGAAAAAAGTACAGAAAAAGATATCTAAACTTAAGAAAAAAGTTGCACAGCAGCGTCAAAATTGGGTTCATCATCAAGCAGTAGAAATAGTAAGCAGTAATAGCCTCATTGCCACAGAAAAGTTGAACCTGAAAAACATGACTCGTAAAGCTAAGAAGCGGTGCGACCCCGCGCCGTCGAACGGCGCAAGGGAACGCGCACCAAGACAAGGAAGCAAAAGGAAAAGACAGAAGACTGGATTAAATCGCTCGATCTTGGATGTGGGTATAGGAATGCTCAAATCAGCTATTGTTTATAAAGCTAAAGAAGCTGGAGCAATATATCTTGAAGCTCCTACCCATAGCTTAAAGCCGACTCAAAGATGCGCGGTATGTTGGAAAATAACTAAGAAAGATTTATCCGATAGACTTCATATTTGTTCTAACCAAGAGTGCAACCATAGAGAAGATAGAGACGTTAATTCAGCCCAAGTTTGTCTCGCTTGGGCGCGTGGGCAGGAACTGTCCACGTCCAAGACTGCTGATGAGTCTAGCCCTACTGTTAATCCCAAGGTCAAGCACTGCGGAGGTTTTCAGCAACTAGCTCAAGTGAAGCGTCAGAAACTCATGGCTCAACGAAGTAGCCATGAGTAGTTCATAATTGATGTAGTTGAGGCGCACATGATATTACCTTAGTGCAATAGTCTATAATTTGTTATTTCCTTAGCCAAATCTTAGAGTAGTAAACACAAAGCGAATGATAAACAAGGCTGCTAAAATCCAGGTTACTAAAGGTACTTCTTCTGTTCTGCCACTTGCCAATTTAGTAAACGGATAGAGAATTAAACCAGCCGAAAGCCCTTCGGCAATAGAAAAGCCGAAGGGAATAAAAAAGATAGTAGCAAAAGCAGGTATGGCTTCGGTTAAATCTTCCCAGTGGATATGTTTCACACTAGCCATCATTAATACTCCTACAACAGTTAAAGCAGGAGCAGTAGCAAAAGCGGGTATGGCTTCAAAAATCGGAACAAAGAGTAGAGCGAGTAGAAACATTATCGCAGCAACTACCGCCGTGAACCCTGTGCGTCCGCCTTCGGCGACTCCCGCAGCCGATTCAGCAAAAGTAGTTACTGTAGAAGTGCCTAAAATTGCCCCTGTAGTTGTAGCAATGGCATCAGCCGAAAGAGCTTGATTAGCGCGGGGTAATTCACCATTTTCATCAATATAACCAGCTTGGGTACTAACTCCTGTTAATGTGCCAATAGTATCAAACAGATCTACAAAGAGAAAGACTAATAAGACTGCGACAAAATCAATAATATTGCTGCCATTAATTCCTGAAAGTCCCACAAAAGCCTGTCCAAAAAGATGAGAAGGAAAATTCGGTATCTCCATAATTCCCTTTGGTGTATTAGCCACTCCTAACGCCCAACCTAACAGAGAAGTTCCGACAATTCCCCAGAAAATTGCACCTTTAACCCTTCTAATCAGGAGAAAAGCGGTTAAAAATAAGCCTAGAGTTGCCAATAAAGTTGCTGGCTCACGAAAACTTCCAAAAGCAGTATTAGTTACTTCATTTGCCACAATTAAACCAGCACCACCTGTAGCAGTAGAACTTGCCAAGCCAATATAAGCCAAAAATAGACCTATTCCAACGGTAGTAGCGGTTTTTATCCCATTAGGTACAGCCGTAATCAAATGACGACGAATATCAGTTAAAGTTAGCCCAATAAAAATCAAACCTTCAATTAAAACCGCAGCTAAAGCAACTCGCCAGTCAATACCTAAACCCAAGACTACTGAGTAAGCAAAAAAAGCATTAGTACCCATTCCTGGTGCTTGGACAAAAGGATATTTACCATAAAGCCCCATCACCAAACTACCAATAGCAGCAGTAATACCTGTTACTACGACTAATTCGCGGAATAAATCCCCCGACTCTTGTAAAAATACTGCATCAGACATAATTAGGGGATGCACCACTAAAATATATGCCATAGTCATAAAAGTAGTTATTCCCGCAAGTATCTCGGTACGGAAATTGGTCTGGTAATAATTGAAATTAAAATAACCAGCTATTCTACTTTTATTATATGGTGGAGTAGTTTTTGGTGGTTCTAATTTACTCGTCATTTACGTTTAGCTCCTAAAATAGATATAAGGATATAAATCAAGACATTTTTATTAATTATTAGTAGTCAATAATTAAAATTAAATAATTAAGATCAAATCAAGGGAATTACAATACATCTAACCTGTCAAATTACCAGCAACATAGGTAGCTTTAACTGCTCGTTCATCACCTAAAATCATCATCGCAAACGCTTTTTCGGCTAATTCTTCTAGATTATTCGATTTAGCAATTGGGTTACGCAGTTTCATCACAGGTGTAGCTTGTAAATCCCAAACCACAAAATCAGCCTCTTTTTCTACCTCAAAACTACCAACTTTATCTTCTAAAGAAAGAGCTTTTGCTGCACCAAGAGTTGCCAAATAAAAAGCCTGAAATACTGATAAACTCTTGCCTTGTAGTTGCATAATTTTATAGGCATCACTCATAGTTTGCAACAGTGAAAGACTCGTACCTCCACCAACATCAGTAGCCAATCCAACTTTGATGGGATATTGAGTTGATTTTGCTTGATTGAGTTTAAACAAACCACTACCTAAAAATAGATTAGAAGTGGGACAAAATGCGATCGCAGATCCAGCATTAGATAGTCTTTGGAAAGCGGAATTATCTAATTGAATACAATGGGCAAAGATACTCCGCTCGCCAACTAAGCCAAACTGTTCATAGACATTCAAATAATCTTTACTTTCGGGAAAAAGTTCCGCAGTAAACTGCACTTCTTGAACATTTTCTGCCAGATGAGTATGAACATAAACATCGGTAAATTCTGCTTTTAATTTACCTGCTAAAGCTAATTCTTCCGGGATTGAAGTAATAGCAAAGCGAGGGGTAATGGCGTAGAGTAATCGCTCTAAACCATGCCATTTTTTAATGTGTTCACGAGTCTGTAAGTAGGCAGTTTGAGCATCATTAATGAGAAAATCTGGTGCGTTGCGTGTCATCAAGACTTGTCCAGCAATAATCCGCATTTGACGCTTACGAGCTTCTTCAAACAGAACTTCTACCGACTGGGGAAAGATCGTAGTTAGAACTACAGCAGTTGTCGTACCATTGCGTAATAGTTCGTCTAGAAAAAAAGAGGCAATTTTGCGAGCATATTCAGCATCTTTGAATTTGGCTTCAGTAGGAAAAGTATATTTTTCTAGCCATTGTAGTAATTGTTCCCCATAAGCTGCGATCATTTCTGTTTGGGGATAGTGAACATGGAGATCGATTAAACCTGGGGTAATTAATTGATCGGAATAACTAATAATTTTGGAGTTAGAATATTGTTCTTGTAAACTCTCATAAGTCCCAAAAGCTCTGATTTTACCATTTTCTAATACCAATAGCCCATCAGAAACATAACGAACGCTATTAGATTCAGATTCATAGAAAGGATCCTCAACAAAATCTAAAAAAGAACCACGGATAATTGTTGTATCTGAAGACATGATTTAATCTCCTCTTTACACCAGAGATATTATTGACCAGTGATTAATTGATCTAAACGCAACCGAGCGATTTTACTAATTTCTAATAAAGCTGTTTTTTTTTCTTGTTCTTGGCTGTTTTCTAAACGATGTTCAAAAGATTCTAAAATGCTTTCTTTAGTATGATTTTTCACCGCAATGATAAAAGGAAAGCCAAATTTATTTTTGTAAGCGTTATTAAGAGACAAGAAGCGATTATATTCTTCAGAATTCAAGCGATCTAAACCTACTCCAGCCTGTTCTTTTACAGAAGCTTCCGCCATCTTGGCTTTACTACCTAAATCGGGATGGGCTTTAATCAAAGCCAACTGTTTAACTTCCCCCATACCCTCCACAACTTTCACCATGCTGTTATATAAAGTATCAATATTAGTAAAAGGAAGATTTGACCAACATTTAGCTGCAATTTCGGGAGTATGCTCCCAAATATCTGCCAAGACTTCAGTGAATTCTTCTTGAGTCATCTTATTTAATTCGGCCAAACTATATTTAGTATTTCTATTTGATTTATGAAAATTATTTAGTTTAATATCTTTTGTCATTAGTAATTTCTCTAATATCATTTGGGATAGCTATTACATTTAAAAACCTCATTTGATAGTTGCAGGTTTGATAGATTGCCATAAAGCATCAATTTCTTCTGGTGTATAAATTTCACCATCTAGAATTTCAACAAAATCTAATAACCTTCGATGTAAAAACGTGCGAGCAACTTTAACAATTTCTGTGTCGGGATAATTAGAGTGAACCCATATCTTCATTTCCATAGAATCTATCCCCTCAGAATCTAAAGAAAATATCACTTGATGGTATTTATCTAAAAAACCTGGACGGTTTTGATTTTTGCTGATTTCAACAACTGTTAAACTTGTGTCAACACGGTGATTAGAGATGCTCTCTGACCGAGAGCCTCTCTCACCGTCAAAGTACATCTTGATTAGAATTATGAATTTATTGTTGATGTGTGGGTCAATAGTATTTAGTTTTGTGTAATTATACAGGGAAAATTAAAATTGAGTTCATCTTTGCGATCGCTGAAAAGAGCTAAATCTCTACAGGAACAAACCTATTTAGCTATCAGAAACAGTATTTTATCGGGAGAGATCACCCCTGGAGAAAGGCTAATTGAAACCCAATTAGCTAAGAAATTGCAGGTGAGTCGCACTCCTGTCAGAGAAGCCATTAAACAACTCCAAAGGGAAACCTTGGCAATTGCAGATCACAATGGCGGAATTAGAGTCGCCACAATTTCTGTGACGGATGCTCAACAGCTTTATGACTGTCGCATCGCTTTAGAGGAGTTAGCAGTCAAAGAAGTTTGTCAGCAGGGGACAGCAGCACAGATTAAAAAAATTGAGATATGGGTTGAAAAAGCAGAACACATATCAGAAGATGAAGTCTTGACTAAAGATCAAAGTCTTCAAATGCTAGAAATTGACTACCAATTTCATTTAGCCATAGTAGAAGCTGCGAACAATAAATGGTTGGTTTATTTACTAGATCAAGTATTCGATAAAATGAAATTACTGAGGATACAAACGACTCAATACAATCCCAAAGTTCTAGAAATTCGCACCGAACATCGCCAAGTATATAATGCAATTTCACAAAGAAACACGAAACAAGCAATTGACTTAATTACTAAACATTTACGAGCTAGTAAGAAGAGGGTAGTAAAAGAACTAGAAAATATAAATTCTAAATCATTAGATATCTAGCAAAAATCACTTTTAAGATCAAAACTTGTGAGTTTTTAATTATTTGCCCTTGATCACTAAATTATTAATTACTTTGTATCTCAAATTACCAACGCCTTTTTTAAGTAGTTCAACCTAAAAGAACTTAAAATACACCAAAAGTAAATTATTCCTAAAAACTAACCCCTAAAACCTAATACCTATCCTCATTATTTGATGTTTAATAAAGTGGAGCTACTTAACAATGAAATCTTGGCTAAACGGGAGCGCGATATTTATACTAAGTTTAGTATTCAGTTTGACTATCCATTTACCAGGAAATAGTCAGTTAAACTCCTCCAATCTGATTCAACAAGCTCAATCTGCTTATAATCATGGTTTATACCAAGAATCTCTAACTTTACTTGAAACAGCAGAACAAAATTTTATTCAGAACAATCAAACCTTACAGCAAGCTCAAATACAATCCCTAATATCTTTAACTCAGCAACAGTTAGGTAATTGGGACAAAGCACAAGAAGCAATTGATTATGGTTTAGCTTTAATTGCTACTTATAATAATAGCTCTATTAAACAACAAGTACTAGCAAAAATTTGGAATGCTCAAGGACAACTTTACTTCAACAGTAGTAAGGTGCAACAAGCTTTGTCAGCCTGGAAAACAGCTAGTGAACTTTATCAAACTTCAGGAGATTTAGTCGGGGAAAAGGGTGCTAATATTAATCGCGCTCAAGCTCTAGAAAGCTTAGGTTTTTTGCGTCGCGCTTGCCAAACTAGTTTAGAAAATTTAGACTCAGATCTTGCTAATTGTGAGGATTTGGAAGACGAAGAAATAGCGAAACTGCTAAATCAAATTAATTTTCAATCTGCTTCCTGGCAAATTCAAGGATTAAGTACTATTGGCAATACCTTATTTTTAATGGGGCGATTATCTTCTGCTCAAACTATTTTTGAACACAGTTTAACTCTCAGTGAAGGATTCTTACCATTGAAAAATAAAATTTTACTGGGGTTGGCAAAAGTTCATCAAGTCAAGGCGATTCAAGCAAAAGAACAAAAAGAAACAGATATTTTTGAAGTCGAATTTCGACAAGCTTTAAATCTTTATCAACAAATTTTTCAATTAAATTCCAATAATAGTCTGTTAGTCTCTGACAAATTAGAAGCCAAGCTAAATAAACTTAATCTCCTAATCGCAACTGAACAATTGTTATCAGCAAAACAAATAGTTCAAGAGATTCAATTAAGCCTTGATTCTTTGCCTTTAAATAAACGTTCAATTGCAATCAAACTCAACTTTGCTCGTAGTTTGACGACTCTCAAAACAAATCAGATATCGATAAATTACCCTTGGTTAGATATTGCTCAAATTTACACTCAAATTATCGAAGATACAGAAACTCTCAACGCACCAAGAATTGCTGCTGCTGCTTATGGCTATTTGGGAGAATTAGCTTTTGAGCAAAATTTACAATTAGCAACTGAACCTAGACAACTTTTAACCACAGCTCTTAATTTAGCTCAAAGTAATAATGCACCAGAAATTGCTTATCGTTGGCAATGGCAATTAGGTAGAATTGATCGCCAACAAGGAGATAATGATCAAGCAATTGGAGCTT
Organism: Xenococcaceae cyanobacterium MO_167.B52; assembly: GCA_030065315.1. Taxonomy (GTDB): domain Bacteria; phylum Cyanobacteriota; class Cyanobacteriia; order Cyanobacteriales; family Xenococcaceae; genus JASJCP01. The sequence continues at coordinate 9,008 of JASJDB010000075.1, forward strand.
ATCAAGCTGCTTTTGCTAATCTACAAAATTTACGCAGCGATTTGATTGCTTTGAATCAGGAAATTCAATTTTCTTTTCGAGAACAAGTAGAGCCAGTATATCGGGAATTGACAGATTTACTATTACGCAAAGCTGATATTTCTAGCGAACCAGAAGCTCAAAATAATCTTGCTCAAGCTCGGAATGTAATCGAAGCTTTACAATTAGCAGAACTAGATAATTATTTTCAAGATGCTTGTTTAGTTTTTGAGCAAAAAGATATTGCCGAAATTGACCCCTATGCAGCTACAATCTACGCTATTGAATTACCCAAAAGCTTAGAGGTAATTCTTAACTTACCAGGAGGCAGACTATATCACTATAGTCAACCCTTAGAAGAAGCACAATTATCAAAAACTATTAATCAATTTCGACGGAATCTATTAGATCCCAGTGAACTTTTAGCAACTCAAGCTTTATCTCTTGAAGTTTATAATTGGCTGATTAAACCTTTAGAAACTGAGCTGAATTCTAATCAGCAACAGATTAAAACTTTAGTATTTGTTCTTGATGGAGTCTTACAAAATATTCCCATGTCCGTCTTGTACGATGGTAAACAATATTTATTAGAAAAATATGCGATCGCAATAACTCCAGGATTACAATTACTAAATCCTCAAACAACCTCAGAGAAATTTGATAAATTTTCCGCTTTAGTAGGAGGAGTAAGTGAACAATTACAAGTATCTAATAAAAGTTTTGGAGCTTTAAAAAACGTTCCCCAAGAGTTAGAAACAATTAATTCTAATTTTAATAGTGAAACCTTAATTAACGATCAATTTAATACCAATAATCTCAGTAAAAAGCTAACTACTGAGCCTTTTTCTGTGGTACATTTGGCAACTCATGGTCAATTTAGTTCTAATCCTGAGCAGACTTTTATTTTACTTTGGGATCAACTCTTAACCATGCAAAATTTTACTCAATTGTTACAAAATCGCAATATTAATAACACCAAATTAATCGATCTTTTAGTATTAAGTGCTTGTGAAACTGCGGTAGGAGACGATAGAGCAGCTTTGGGTTTAGCAGGAATGGCAGTAAGAACTGGTGCTAGTAGTACCTTAGCAACTCTCTGGCAAGTTAATGATGAATCTACAGCTACTTTGATGGCAAATTTTTATCAACAGTTGAGTGACAACCCTGGTATCAGTAGAGCAGAAGCTTTGCGAATAGCGCAGCTTGAACTGTGGAAAAATACCGAACGAGATTGGGCAGTTCCTACCTTTTGGGGTTCTTATATCCTAGTAGGAAATTGGCAATAATTGAGTAGATATTCAGTCAGCGTACCATAAAGAACCTTTCAGAATTTATTTGATTCTTAGATTGATTTTTTATTCAATAAACAGTCTAGTAGTCTACCAACTCTGTTTTGAGAAATAAGTTTCGGTGAAAATCCTCCCCAACTCCCCTATCTTCCCTCCCTTCCCTCTCTCTGTCTCAACAGACAACCTTCTTAACCGAACCGTATTGGGGTGTCAATTATTCAGCAACTTCTGTAACTCATCTCGCAGATTTCTAATGTACTCATCCCGTGGCGCAAGTTCTAAGGAATAAGAAAGAGCAGTTAAGGCAGCGTTCCAATTGTCAGTCGCTTTTTCCAACTGAGACAATTCAGCTTCTATATTGCCTAAACTAATCAGGCATAACCCTTGATTGTTGAGGGTGACAGGGTTATCAGGAGCGAGGATAAGGGCTTGCTCGTAGACCCGAATTGACTCCTGATATGCTGATTTCGCTTCCTGGTAATGGGTCAACTGTGCCAGTAACTCTCCCAGACCCCTCAGGCTACTCCCCTTGTTGTTGAGGATATCCTTGTCGTCAGGAGCGAGGATAAGGGCTTGCTCATAGACCCGAATTGACTCCTGGTAGGCTGATTGAGCCTCGGAATAGTCTGTCAACTGTGCCAGTAACTCTCCCAGAAGTTGCAGGGCATTCCCCTTGTTGTTGAGGATGTCCTTGTCGTCAGGAGCGAGGGTAAGGGCTTGCTCGTAGACCCGAATTGACTCCTGGTAGGCTGATTGAGCCTCTGGATAGTCTGTCAACTGTGCCAGTAACTCTCCCAGACTTTGCAGGACATTCCCCTTGTTGTTGAGGGTGACAGGGTTATCAGGAGCGAGGATAAGGGCTTGCTCATAGACCCGAATTGACTCCTGGTAGGCTGATTGAGCCTCGGAATAGTCTGTCAACTGTGCCAGTAACTCTCCCAGACCCCTCAGGCTACTCCCCTTGTTGTTGAGGATGTCCTTGTCGTCAGGAGCGAGGATAAGGGCTTGCTCATATGCTCGAATTGACTTCTGGTAGGCTGATTGAGCCTTTGAGTAGTCTGTCAACTGTGTCAGTAACTCTCCCAGATTTTGCAGAGCATTCCCTTTGTTATTGAGTGCAGCAAGGTCATTTCGATTGCGTTTTGTATTCATGAGGAAACTTTTGAATTGATGAAAAAATGGCGTAGTTCAAAACGAAATATTTTGAGTAACAAGCCCAGGCAAAATCAAGTCAAGTTTTAACTTATTCTCTAGTACAAAAATACGATTTTAGAAAAGTCTATTTTTTAGGCACGTTGCAAAAGCTCAAAGCCTAGCATTTCTAATCAATGAGAATGCTTCTCTCCTGTCATTAATTCTGTAGGACTTTTGTCAACTCTTTTGGGAACTCGACTTTTGATAAAAGTGCGGTGATTAAAAAAAAACCTGAGCAGGTCAAGATGATCAGAATTGAGAGGGCTTTTTGAGAAAAAAGTAATTTTTCAAGCGAGAATTGAAGTTTTTTACCAAACAAGTGGTTCTAGGCGTTGATTTCATTGCCGATTCTGTCGCTTCGGTGACAGGGAGAAATCTGCCAGAAAGTTGCTTATAAAATTGATTCCACTTCTGCCAATGGACATTAGTGGAAAAGGACTTATTCATTAGCAAACAAAACTCTGGAACTATAAAAGCAGCAATTTGAAAATTGTAGGCAATCTCTGCTAGTTTATGGTCCAATATTTTAGTAAAAGCTAAAATACCATTTTTTTGATTCGATAAAGCCACTGTAATTGCCCTAATCCCTCTACGAGCTTTTGTTAAGCAATGATTTAGTAAATTTGTCCTCTTAAAATTTCTTGAATTTTCCTCAAAAGTCTACCCTTACTTTGAACTATGCTTCATCAGTAAAACCACTGAACTTCGGCTCAGCTTAATATAGTGGATTTCAGCTCAGCGCCGAAATCCGGATACTGTTGGCGAATTCAAAACTAGGTATCTCCTAGAGATCCCTAATTTGCAAAATCAAGAATCTTACTTTAGTATCACTGCCATCAACTCTTCTAATAATTCTACCTTGATCTTAATTGACCAATACGGGCAAAAATCCGAACTTATTCAGTAATTGATCGAAATGAAAAGAATATTATAGAGAGCTATCGATAAAATCTCAGCAAATAGTTCAAATGTGTTCAACCGCACTTGACATCTTCCCTAGCAGTAATTGCACATTTAGTAAATTTTTCGCCCCATATATGAAAAATGAAGCATAATTCAAAATTTGAGGATTCATCTCTTGTGGTTACCCTACCAAAAGAGCAACCCATACTGCAATTACTTGCCAAGAGACTTAAGTTAACTTCCCAGAATACAAAACTGCTCTCAGATTTAAGCCAATCCTTTGAAATTCAGGAGTGGCAATTAGGTGAATGCCTGTTAAGTTTACCAAAATCCTTATCCAATTACGTTCAAAATAAACAAAACTGCGGATATTTCTACATAATTTGCCAAGGAAGAGTAAGATTACTCAGCTTTGAGGAGGAAAAACAGAGGGAAATATCCGTCCAGTTGCTAACAGAGGGGGAAACTATTGGTGGTGAATCCCTATTTTGTGATTTCCCTTTGCCTTACCGAGCCGTTGCTGCTAGTAAAGTTCAAGTCGCCAGAATTAACCTCCAACAACTGAAGCCTTGGCTTGAGATGTTACCAGAACTACAAGAAAATTGGCTAGAAGCTGCACAAACAAGACAGCGCTTGCTCTTTTTTAAAACCTTGCCCTTCTTAAGCACACTTTCTAGTCAGCGATTGCAACAACTTTTAGCCTATATAGAGGAAAGAAAGATTCCAGCTGGAGAACACCTGACCCGAGCAATCTCTGACGAAACTGGTCTTTTTTGGCTACGTAGGGGTAAGATTAAAGACCGAACATTAGAAAAAAGCTGTTCTTCAGGCTATCCAGAACCAATACCAGCTGAAGGTTTAGCCCAGACAGAATTATGGCTCTATTGGCTGCCAAAGCAAAATTGGGAAAAAGCATCTGCGATCGCTCCTAACCTGGCAAATGTCTTCCCAGATCAACCTACTAACAACGGCAAAACCAACGGCAAAGCAACTATTATTAAGGATATTAAGGATATTAAGGCTTTTCCGCCTGTGCCCAGCTCAATTTCTCCCCCTAAAAAGCTTCCACCAGCTCCAGAACAACCATCGGTAGAAATTGAATTTCCCAAACCGATTAAGCGCCGTCGCTGGTGGGCAACAGGATATCCTTTCATCGAACAACAAAGTTCTTCCGACTGCGGGGCTGCTTGCTTGGCAATGATTAGCCAGTTCTGGGGCAAGAATCTGAGCCTCAATTACCTGCGTAACCTTGCAGGAGTCGGGCGTTCGGGTGCATCTCTGAAAAATTTAGCCAAAGCAGCAGAACGGCTGGGATATATGGCTTCTCCTGTGCGAGCTACTCTCAAGCCCTTGGTGGAGCAAAATAAGCCCTGGATTGCCCACTGGCAAGGAGACCATTATGTAGTGGTCTATCGTCTTAAAGGTGATCGCCTTTTGATTGCCGATCCAGCTCAAGGCAAGCGAACTATTTCTCGGCAAGAGTTTCTCACCAACTGGACGGGATATGCTCTACTGCTAGAACCCACACAGCGCCTTAACGAAGTCGAAAACCAAAAAGCTTCTCTCACCAGATTTATGAGCATGCTCTGGCACTGGCGAGCTTTGGGAGTGCAAATTATCTTGGCATCTTTACTGATCCAAGTGTTTAGCGTTGTCAGTCCTTTGTTTACTCAAATAATTCTCGATCAAGTAGTCGTCAACAAAAGCATGACGACTCTTCACGTCTTTGCCATCGGAGCCTTTCTGTTTGGCATTTGGAGCATGGCTTTATCCTCGGTGCGTCAATACTTGCTCAGTTATTTTGCCAACCGCTTAGATCTCAGTGCGATCGCAGCTTTTATCAAGCACACGCTTAGTTTGCCCCTAAAGTTTTTTGAAACGCGACAAGTGGGAGATATTATCACCCGAGTCCAGGAAAATCAGAAAATCCAGCGTTTTCTCATCTCCCAGATAATGCTAGCTTGGTTGGATTTACTCACGGGGTTTGTCTATTTGGGGCTGATGCTCTACTACAATTGGGAGCTAACTTTGTTAGTTTTGGCTCTCATTCCACCGATTGTGATTTTGACCCTGGCTGCCACACCTATACTGCGTCGGGTGTCGCGAGAAAATTTTAACGCTGCCGCCAAGCAGCAATCTTCCCTGGTAGAAATGTTAACTGGGGTTTCTACAGTTAAAGCAGTAGCAGCAGAACACGAGTTACGCTGGCGCTGGGAAGACCGCTTAACTCATCAGCTCAACGTGCGCTTTAAAGCGCAAAAACTGGGGATTAACCTAGGCTTGATCAGCGGTTTGATTAATTCTATCGGCGGTACCGCTTTGCTTTGGTACGGTGCTAGCTTGGTAATTCAGGATCAATTGACTATCGGGCAGTTTGTCGCCTTTAATATGATGAAGGGTCACGTACTCAGCCCAGCCCTAGCTCTGGCCAATTTGTGGGACGAACTGCAAGAAGTGCTAATTTCTGTAGAACGACTCAATGATGTCTTCGATACCTCCCCAGAAGAAGTACCCGGCAACCCAATGCTCACTTTGCCTCGCTTGCGGGGCGAGGTGCGCTTCGAGAACGTGACTTTCCGCTACGACGCGGAAGAACAACGCAACACCTTGCAGAATATCTCCTTTGAAGTCCGAGCTGGAGATACTATCGCTATTGTCGGTCGCAGTGGTTCAGGAAAGACTACCTTAGTCAAACTGCTTCAAGCACTCTATTATCCTACCAGCGGTACTATCTGGCTTGACGGACACGATATTAACCACATTTCTCCCCATTCTCTGCGCTCCCAACTGGGGGTCGTGCCTCAAGAGTGCTTCTTATTCTCTGGAACTATTTTGGAAAACATTACTCTCTATCGCTCGGAATTTACCCTCGAACAGGCGATCGAAGTAGCTAAGCTGGCTGAAGCCCATGCTTTTATTCAATCGATGCCCTTGGGATACAATACTAAGGTTGGAGAGCGAGGAGCAAATCTCTCTGGCGGACAGCGACAACGAATTGCGATCGCAAGAGCCCTGTTGGGAGAACCGAGGATTCTAATTTTAGATGAAGCAACTAGTTCCCTAGATACTGAGTCAGAACGACGATTCCAGCAAAATCTAACCCGCTTGTCTCGGGAAAGAACTACCTTTATTATTGCCCACCGCCTGTCGACTGTACGGAATGCTGACTGCATCCTAGTGTTAGACCAAGGTCTTCTGGCAGAGAAAGGAACCCACACAGAACTGATAGACAAAGAAGGTCTTTACTATCACCTAGCACAGCAGCAGCTTACTCTTTAGCTATCGGTACTTAAACAATTCTGACAACAAAAACAAGATATAATGCCCTGAATAACTGAGTTGAGCATTACTCAATATGGCGATCGCTATCATGAGAGAAACTACTCCCGCAGCTATGCCTCCCTGCTTCGATAGATGGTGTAAAAAGTTTGATGATTTACTGAGAACTAAAGCTCAAAAAGCGGTGCGACCCTGCTGTCCAGGGTGTTGGCTCAACGAAAATCATCACGTATTCACATCTTATAAAGCGAGTTTGGGCTTAATTTTTGTTTAAGTACCGTTAATTGAAGTTACTTCTCCTGGGGGATTGGCAAGGAAGTTTAACTTTTAGGGGGTTTGGGGGTTAGTGGTTAGTTGTTAGTTGTTAGTAGTACTCCACCAACTCTGTTTTGAGGAATAAGTTTCGGTGAAAATCCTCCCCAACTCCCCTATCTTCCCCAACTTCCCTATCTTGCCTCAACCTATCATTTCAAACTTGGCAGACTAGTAGTTAGTCCTAAAGGATACCGCTTCGTCCTAAAGGATACCGCTTGGCATATGGTTAGTGGGTGATTTTGTAGCATCTAAGCGTAACAAAGTCCGTAACAAAACATTTGCTCCGTCAATACATTGTTGTGGGGAAGTATATTCACTAGCAGAATGGGAAACTCCTAACTCACTAGGGACAAAAATCATCCCCATATCAGTAATTTGAGCTAACTCCTGAGCATCATGACTAGCCCTACTAGGTAGGTAAGTATAACTTAATTGTACATCTTCACTAACTTTCGCAATCGCATTTTGAATATAGTCTTCTGCTAAAGCTGGTTCATTATGCAACGCTGGATTAAGACGAATTTGAGTATTAGTTTCTACGGCTATTTCTTCTAAATGTAATCTCAATTGTTGCAATAGGCTATCAATGTGTAAACTGGACAAGTCCCGAATATCTAGACTCATTTCTACCCAACCAGGGACGACATTAGCAGCATTAGGAAGCAGTTGCATTTTACCTACTGTAGCAACTTGTTGACCAGGAGTATTCCCAATTTGATTAACGGCTAAAACTACCTTGGCAGCAGCAACTAGAGCATCTTTTCTCAGGTGCATTGGGGTTGTTCCTGCATGGTTAGCACTGCCTTTGACAGTAATATTAAAGCGTCTTTGACCAACAATTCCTTCCACAACGCCGATTTGTTTACCCATAGATTCTAGGATAGGACCCTGTTCTACGTGCAATTCTACAAAAGCAGCTATGTCTTTACTACTACGCCGAGCTTGAGCAATATTGTCCCAATTACCGCCAATTTTCTCTAAACAACTGAAAATATCTGTGCCATCAGGACGACGATAGTAGTTGGGGTCTTTGATTACTCTACCTGAAATAGCTTTAGAACCAATCATGCTTCCTTCTTCATCAGTAAAAACTATTACTTCAAAAGGATGATTCGGAAAAATATGATTTTCTCGGAAGACACGGGCAATTTCAATTCCTGCTAACACTCCATAAGTACCATCGTAATATCCACCACAGGGAACAGTATCAATATGAGAACCTGTAGCCAAGGCTGGTGCCTCGGGATATTTTCCAGGATATCTGCCAATAATATTGCCAGCAGGATCTATTTTAATGGTCATTCCTGCTTCTTGCATCCAATTTTGGACTAAATTACGGGCTACAATATCCTCTTGACTATAAGCAATCCTTTTGACTCCTCCATCTGGTAACTTACCAATTTCAGCTAGACGAGAAATAGTTTGATTTAAGCGATCGCCATTAATTAGAAGTTGAGTATTCAAGGAAGTGGATTTCATAAAGCTTTAACTGTTGATTTTGAAGAGAAAATTTTTTAATGTCGAGATTTTCATTTACTATTGTATACAGGATACAATAACAGCTCAAAAACTCAAAATAAGAAATTATGATGAAACATATTTTTATTTGTGGCTCTGCCCTCAGAGGACAACCAGATCATCAAAATCTACAAGGTGCAAAATTTCTGGGAGCAGCCAAAACATTACCAAAATACCGTCTTCATTCTGTTAAAGATGGCTGGCATCCTGGAATTTATCAAGTAGAAAGCAATGGGATTAGTATTCCTGGGGAAGTTTATGAAATGACAGAATCACAGTACGAATATCTTTTAGCTAATGAGCCACCTCATATGTATCCAGCAACAGTCTATTTAGAAAACAGCTCAGAAGCTATTGCCATGCTCTATCCCCAAGAATTAATTGAACAGCATGGTTGGGAAGATATTTCCGAATTTGGCGGTTGGGCAGCGTATAAGAGCAGTTAACATTTATCATTTATCATTTATCATTTATCATTTATCATTTATAGTCATTTCAATTAAGTTTGAGATAACGTATTCCTACTGTGACAAGTCTTTAAGCAGCGAGAAGTGTTTCATTTTTATTTGAAATGACTATATCATTTATCAAGCTTCGCTCTGAACATTAATGTTGTTAAATGTTCAATGTTAAATGTTTAATGTTCAATGTTTAATGTTCACTCTATAGGGTGATGCTTAATCCAGTGATGAGCAATATCAAGACGACGACAAATCCAAACTCGATCATGACTGAGAACATAATCGAGAAATCGCTCCAAAGCTGCAATACGACCAGGTTTTCCTGCGAGTCTAGCATGAAGCCCCACAGACATCATTTTGGGGCTAGTTTCTCCTTCTTGGTACAAAACATCAAAAGCATCCTTGAGATAGGTATAAAAATCATTGCCACTATTAAACCCAGGAGCAACACAATATTTCATATCGTTATTATCAAGAGTGTAGGGAATAACTAAATGGGGTTTACCTGAAACTTCTACCCAATAGGGTAAGTCATCGTTATAGGCATCAGAATCATAAAGAAAACCACCTTCTTCCACAATTAAGCGACGAGTGTTAATACTAGGTGCATAACGACAATACCACCCTAATGGGCGATCTCCTGTTAAGTTTTTAATCGATGCAACGGCTTGATTAATATGTTCTCTTTCTTCTGCTTCATCCAGTAAGTGATAGCCAATCCACCGCCAACCATGACAACAAATATCATATCCTGCTTCGACAATAGCTTGGACAGCTTCAGGATTTCTTTCTAAAGCTAATGCTGCCCCAAAAATAGTAACTTTAATGTCCTTTTTCTTAAATAAGCGCAATAATCGCCAAAATCCTGCCCTACTACCATATTCATACACCGACTCTACTTGTAAATCTCGCATTCCTTGCGCCATACAGGCACCAGGTACTTCTCGCAGATAGGTTTCTGAATGCTTATCTCGATCAGGAATAGAATATTCTGAACCTTCTTCGTAATTGAGAACAATCTGTAAAGCTATTTTGGCATCTCCAGACCATTGTGGATGGGGAGGATTAGCTCCATAACCCACTAAATCCCTTGGATAAGGCATAAATTATCATTTAAGTCTAATATTTCACCAATAATCTAAGAATTTTAGTAAAAAATACTGTATAAGATCATACTTCCGTACAAAAATAAGAAGTGTAGAGAAGTAATATATCACCTCCCTACACTAAGATTTGTTCGCTTCGATGTTGACACTCTCCGCGCTAGAAGCGGCGGAGATTCTTAAGAGATAAGAATCCTTAAAGGGTTAGCCAAAAACCCGCTACTCTCTCGCCTACCCCTTCCAACCTTCCCACCCCCTTCAACTTCCCCCTGCAAGGG
>JASJDB010000076.1 GCA_030065315.1 Xenococcaceae cyanobacterium MO_167.B52
AGCACTAGCTTGCGAAATCCTGCTTGATAGATACTGTCTGCCATTTCTCGAATTAGGGACAACAAGGTAGTTGCACTCAGGGTAATGGTGCCAGGAAAGCCATCATGTTCGTTAGATTTCCCGTAATAGAGACAAGGTAAAGAATAGGCTGGAATAGAATCTGCTAATTTACTTAGGGCTTTTCCCAGTACTCCAAGACTAATGGTAGAATCGACTGCAATAGGCAGATGGGGACCATGCTGCTCGATCGCGCCGATCGGTTGGATAATAACCGTATTAGCCTTATCCTCCATTTCCTGTATATCTATCCAAGTTAAGTAAGGGAAATAACGCTTTGGTGGGATAAAACCGTGCATCATAATGAGATTAGGAATTTCAAATAATTCTTTATTACTTATATATACCAATCAGGGGTGATTTATTAGAAAAGCCAACTAAAATAGTTGTTTCTCCTGTTTATTCCTCATAGGATATATATGAAAACCCAAGATCAAAACCACCCTAGAGCCAAAAAAGACCGCGCTGTCCTCGAAAATTTACTTCAAGCACAACCCGACGACTATAATTTACTAGAATTAGCTCGTCTCACTATTCGTTACCAAGGCTTTCCAGGGGCACGAGATATTCAACAAGATTTACAACGGGTATTACAAAATTGGCAGCTTAAAGAAGCAGAACTATATCAAAAAACCCGCCAAATTTATCAAGGAGAACACCCTTATAAAGAACGCTTTAAATCAGGGGAGCAACAAGATTGGACTTAGATCTTGGTGTTAAATGTTAAATGAAGTAGGTTCTCCATACAAAACCACAGAACAGTTTAAATTGTTAATCGCCTGATGAGTAACATCACTGACAGCTAATCCTCCAGCAGTACGACGACGAGTAAAGCGCAGCACTACCATATCGTGGTCATTAGCTTGGGTAATAATCCCTCCTGCAATATCATCTTGTCGTAAAACTTTAATATCAATTGTAATTTGAGGTTGAATTTGATTTTCCACAGCGATACTTAATTCTTTTTCAAAGTTATGAATTTCTTCTTTAGTAGAACTGCGATCGCTAATATGTAGTAGAGTAATATTAGCTTGGTTAGTTTCGGCAAATAGTTGAGCAAAGCGAATAGTACGGATAGATTGAGGGGTAATATTTTTAATTGGTACTAAAATTTGATGAATATTAATTGGTTCTTCCAGTAAGCGCATCACTGCTACTGGACAATGGGAAGACCAGAATATATTGTCAATTATGTTGCCAAACAGACGCGATCGCAATTTATTGGGGTCACTCCATCCCATCACCAGCAAACTAGCATTTTGCTCACGAGCAGTACGACTAATACCATGAACTACATCATCATCAATACGAATAATGGGTTTAGCTTTTACGCCAAACTCTTCTGCTACTTTTAAAGCTGTTTTTAATCTGCGACGGCTGCGCTTAATAATCTTTTTCAAATTGGGGTCATCCATGTGAACATGAGCTTTAGCAATGGATAGTGGCACCACCAAGCCAGACTCATGTTGAGCAATAAGAGCCGACATTTCAACTAAAAATCTTTCAGTGCGAGGATTAGCTACAGGTACAACAACCCGAAATAGAGGAGAATTGGTAATACGTTGAGCTTTGGGCTTGTTTAATTCCGCAGCAATATCATCATAGAGAAAGCCTGAAAGGGGTACATTAGAATCGGAATCTGGGAAAAAAGTATCTTTGCTATCAGGAGATATTTTGCGTCCGAAACGAGACGTTAAGATAGGACCAGCAATTGAGGTAACTAGCATTAACACAATTACCACATTAAAGACCGAACTACTGATTAATCCTGCTCTCACTCCTGCTAGAGCAGCAGCTAGGGTTGCTGCTACTTGAGGTAAAGATAATGACCACATGGTCATTGCCTCATTCCAACTGTAACGATAAAGTAATTTTGCGATCGCTACTGCCAGAAACTTACTAGCAAATAAACTCCCTAGTACTACCATAGTGAGAGGAAGCTCAGTAGTTATAGTCTTAATAAAACCTGGAATATCGAGTAATAGTCCCATATCTACAAAGAAACAGGGAATAAATAGGGTGCTACCAATAAATACAACTTTTTCTTCTACAGGACTTCTTCCTACTACATCATTAACTGCTAATCCTGCTAAAAATGCTCCCACAATCTTATCCACATTGATGATTTGGGCTGTCACAGAAGCCAGAAAGACTACCAGCAAGATAAACATAAACTGGTTGCTTTCTTCATCTCCTGTACGGCGGAAGTATTCTTTTCCTGCTCGATCAACACCAAATAAAACAATTGCACTATAAACCCCCAGCATTACTAGCTGAATAATCAGGTTACTAACAGAAAACTCTCCCCCATGAATTGCCAGACAAATTGCTAAAACCAGTAAGGCTGCAATATCGGTAAAGATAGTTGCACCAATGGTTACCGTAACAGCCTCATTTTTGACTACTCCCAAACGATTTACTATGGGATAACCCAACAATGTATGGGATGCTAATAGTGAACCCATCAACACAGAAGCATTTAGCCCCATCCCAAACAGTTGACCTGCTACAGTACCAAAAACTAGAGGTATCAGAAAAGTAGCAATTCCAAATCCCAAAGAGCGATCCTTTTTTTTACGAAACTCATCCAGATCGATTTCTAACCCTGCGACGAACATCAAGTAAATTTTGCCGATATCTGCTAAAAGCTTCATCGATTCACTTTTACCATCTAGTAAACCTAAGCCATTAGAGCCTAAGACAATACCAGCAAATAACAATCCAACCAATCCAGGTAATCTGAGCCGTTCAAAAAGTGGGGGTAAAATCAGAATCACCAGTAACAATATAGTAAAAGCTACTAAGGGATTATTTGATGCCTGGGTTAAAAGTGATTCCATATATACCTGGGTTTGTGGGAGCTAAGGGTAATAATATAAGAAGCTAATAGCCATTAGCTATTAGCTACAAATAGTATAATTTTGTCTCTCATTACCTAAATCAGCAACACCAATCTTGAGGAGTGGCGCAGAGCAGAGTAATCTCTGAGCTTTGGTCAATATTTAGAGCAATAGTATTACTCGTCTGCCTTCTGATCATTACGCCTTTTTTCTTTTGGATTTAATTCAAGCAATAGTTTGAGGATCAATTGTATCAGAATAATTGGGAGTCGCAATTGAATTTAAGTAATCAGGTTGAGGTTGTTGAACAAAGGTAAAAGCTTGTCTGAGGGCTTCAGTGCGATCGCTGATTAGATTTTCAGCAGGAACTTGCTCCATAATACCCAACTTTCTTAAGCGTCTTTCTGCTTGACCTTTCAGACCAACCAAGAATACTTGACGACCATTTTCTACAGCCTCTTCAATGGCGTTTTCTAAAGCTAAAGCGGAGGTAACACCTAAAATTGGTACTTCTGTTAAATCTAAAACTAAGGCTTTGTAGTCATTGATTAAATTGTGTTCGCGGGAGATAGCTTTGGCTACACCGAAGATCATTGGACCACTAAGATAGAAGAGAAGTACGCTACCATTTGCTCTTTCTAATAATTGTTTTTCTTCTGGGTTAAGATTAATTTCCTCATCATCGTAAGTGACAGCTTTAACTTTATCTGCTCGATGATTGGAAAGACGCTCGATAGTCAAAATGTTAGCAATAAATACACCTACTCCTACTGCAACTATCAGGTCAACAAAAACTGTAAGTGCAATTACCCCATACATAATTAGGGATGCTTTGACGGAAATTTTGTGAGCCCGCTTGATAAAGCCCCAGTCAATAATATCAATACCTACTTTTAAAGCGATACCTGCTAAAACTGCACTAGGAATACCTGTTAGATACTGACTAAGTCCTAAGACTACAACTAATAAGACCAAAGCGCGAGTCAAGCCAGAAACGGCAGTTCTACCACCAGACTGAATGTTAACTACTGTACCCATAGTAGCTCCTGCTCCAGCCAAACCACCAAACAAACCAGATACTAAATTACCAATACCTTGACCGATTAATTCTTTGTTGGAATTGTGTTCGGTACGAGTCAAACTGTCAGCGACTAAGGAGGTAAGCAAAGCATCAATACAGCCCAACATCCCTAAAACTAGACCATCAACTATCATAGTATTAATTTGCTCAATACTAAACGTAGGTAGTTGTAAGCTGGGCAAACCTACAGATATTTCACCAATACGACGAATATCGCTGTTAGGAAATAAGAATACCGCAATTAAAGTTCCAATTATTAATGCCAGTAATTGGGGTGGTAAAAATTTCTTCAGCTTAGAAGGATATAAAAATAGAATTGCTACAGTTAACCCAGCCAGTAAAGTTTCTAGAGGATTAATATTGGCGAATAATTGGGGTAAGTTCTGTACTGTGCCAATTACCCCCCCTTTAGGACTGGCTTGTCCTAAGAATGGGGCAGTTTGCAAGATAATTAAAATTACCCCAATACCTGACATAAAGCCAGAAATCACTGTATAGGGCATTAGGGTAATGTATTTACCCAATTTGAGTACGCCAAAAAGAATTTGAAAAACCCCAGCTAACATGACCACTGTAAATGCCATTGCTAAACCGTTTTCGGGGTTAGCTGCGGTAAGACCGGCTATTACTGCCGTCATAACTACGGTCATTGGACCAGTAGGTTCAGAAATTAGAGTAGGAGTTCCCCCAAATAGGGCTGCAAAGAAACCTACTAAAATTGCCCCCCACAAGCCAGCAGAAGCTCCAGCCCCTGAAGCCACACCGAAAGTAAGAGCCATTGGTAAGGCGATAACTGCAGCCGTGATTCCGCCGAAGATATCGCCCTTTAAATTCCTGAAGTGTATTTTGTTGGTTATCCCCATTGCAGTGAATCTATTCCTTCATTTTTATCAATAGTAAATAGTCTATGTCAATACTTCCTAAAACACAAGGGATCAAGAATTTAAGTTTGCTAATGAATTATAAAAAAATCTTTGATCTTTATGGGGACTGGTTTTCTGTTAGATAGGATTCTTCTGGCAGATACCAGAATCGCTCATTCGGGAAAAGTGGTTCATTAGTGAGGAGGTTTGGGATTTTTATGGGACTATTAAACGGCTTAACCAACATTTTTCTAGGTAGGTTTACTAGTACTAAATGTGTAGTAAAGTAAGTAGATAAAATGTATTACACGTTTTATCGATCTCTACCCTATTCTTCTATCTTCATAATCAATGTTCATTGCGCCTAATTAATTCTTGATCAATTTACAAGTCATCTAAATCTTTATGCAACTAGTTAATGGGTTACATTCTAGAAATCTCAGAGGAGATCTGTTTGGTGGCATAACCGCAGCGGTTGTCGCTTTGCCTCTAGCTCTTGCCTTTGGGGTATCTTCTGGGGCAGGTGCGATCGCTGGTCTTTATGGTGCGATAATAGTCGGCTTCTTTGCAGCCCTATTTGGTGGTACTCCTTCCCAAATTTCTGGTCCCACTGGTCCGATGACTGTAGTAGTAGCTACGGTATTTTCAGGTTTAGCAAACACTTCCGAAAATGGCATGGCTGCTGCTTTTACCGTAATCATGTTAGGAGGAATATTCCAGATTTTATTTGGGGTAATGCGGTTAGGCAAATATATTACTCTGATGCCCTATACAGTGATTTCAGGTTTTATGTCAGGCATTGGTCTAATTATTATCTTGCTGCAAATTGGTCCTTTTTTGGGACATCCTGCCTCAGCTGATGTAGTAGGGTCTGTTAGTAATTTTCCGACTTTTTTCACGAATATCAATCCTGCTGCTGCGGGTTTAGGCATTTTGACTTTGATCATTGTTTTTGCTACGCCCGCTGCTGTAACTCGCTTCATTCCTTCCCCTTTACTAGCTTTAATTGTGGGAACGGTGATTCCTTTATACTTTTTATCCGACAGTAATCTAGCTTTAATTGGCGATATACCAAGGGGTCTACCCACTTTACATTTACCTGCATTCAATGCCAATCAACTGAGAGAAATCATCGGTTATGGCTTGATGTTGGCAATTTTGGGTTCTATAGACTCTCTATTAACTTCTTTAGTAGCTGATAACATCACTCGTACCAGCCATAATTCAGACCGAGAATTAATTGGTCAAGGAATTGGCAATTTATTATCTGGTTTGTTTGGAGGACTTCCTGGTGCGGGAGCTACCATGCGGACAGTAATTAACGTTAAGACTGGTGGTAAAACTCCTATTTCTGGGATGGTTCATGCTGTAGTTTTACTAACTGTGGTTCTGGGGGCTGGAGAATTGACTGAAAATATTCCCCACGCAGTTTTAGCTGGCATTTTAATTAAAGTGGGCATCGATATCATTGATTGGAGTTTTTTGAAACGAGCCCATCATATTTCCCTCAAGGCCACAGGATTAATGTACATTGTGCTGTTTTTGACTGTATTTGTCGATTTAATTATTGCCGTAGCTGTAGGAGTATTTTTTGCTAATTTACTAACTATTAAAAGCCTAAGTGATATTCAAAGCAATCGTGTTAAAGCTATTACCGATCCTGATGATGATGATCCAGATTTAGCCATAGAAGAAAAACATATTCTTAAACAAGCCAAAGGCAAAATTTTATTATTTAGTCTTGGTGGTCCCATGAGTTTTGGTGCTGCTAAAACAATTTCTCAGAGAATGGGAATTATTACTAATTATGAAATTTTAATTTTAGACTTTAGTGATGTACCTTTATTGGGTGTCACTGCATCTTTGGCAATCGAAAATATGGTTAAAGATGCTTGTGAACAAAAACATCAAGTTTATATAGTTGGGGCAAAGGGCGTAGTCCACAAAAGATTACAAAAAATGAAGTTGTTAAAGTTTATTCCCCCCCATAATCGATTTAGTACCAGACTTCCTGCTCTGCAAGATGCGATCGCCCAGATTGAATCATCTCCGATCAAAATCAAAGATGGCACAAATATTAATTAAACAAAATTTCGGGATAATTTTAGTTTGTTTATTTTTGTAACATTACCTAACTCCTATTTCAGGGTATTTTTGTGTATTTTTACTTAGCAAATACAAACTTTGTTAGTAAAAATATTAGTTTTTGATAAAGTCTCAGAAAAACCCCTGGCAAAAAGGCAGCAGTATATCTAGAATAGAGAAGGCGGAGACATCAAGTTTCCGTTCACTCCTCACACCACACTCCGCCCAAGTAAGACGAGGGCGGTTTTCTCTTTTTTGATCTAGATAATAATCCCAGACTGACTGAATAAATACGGAAGTTCTCTATGTGCCATTAAACTTACCTAGTGATTCAATTTTCTAAGATAGGTTTTTACTATGGTAGAATCTTGATATTATTGAAAGGAAATTCGATCAATATTAAGGAATACAGGCATGTCTTCAGCCTCAGCAGTTACAGACTCTAGTTTTCAAGGCGATGTTTTAGAATCGGATGTTCCAGTTTTAGTGGACTTCTGGGCTCCTTGGTGTGGTCCTTGTCGTATGGTTGCTCCTGTTGTAGAGGAAAT
The DNA here is from genome assembly GCA_030065315.1 of Xenococcaceae cyanobacterium MO_167.B52. Classification (GTDB taxonomy): domain Bacteria; phylum Cyanobacteriota; class Cyanobacteriia; order Cyanobacteriales; family Xenococcaceae; genus JASJCP01. The sequence goes on from JASJDB010000076.1 coordinate 7,475, forward strand.
AGCAGAACAATACGAAGGACAAGTTAAGGTAGTTAAACTCAATACAGATGAAAACCCTCAAGTTGCTAGCCAATATGGCATTAGGAGCATCCCTACTCTGATGATTTTTAAAGGTGGTCAGAGAGTTGATATGGTAGTGGGAGCAGTACCAAAAACTACTTTGGCAAATACCTTAGAAAAGTATCTTTAAAACTTATTAAGTAGAGCTTCAGCGTTTCCTTAATTTTGTGTTTAGGAAAACTGGGGCTTTTTTTTGGCTACTTATACTTCCATCCTTCATCCCTTCTTGCTCTAACGATGGCTTCTTATTTTCCTGACAAAATCACTGAATTACTTCCCCATCTCGAAGCTCACAAGCATAGCAACTTAATCGCAAGAGCTTTGGGGGTGCTTTTAAGAATTAGTGAAGAATCTATTGAGCGTCTTGACTGGAAAATTTTAACCGCAACTCTGGAAGATTTAGAAAAAGGGTTTCAAGGTTTTGATGCCTATCGTCATATCCGCAAGATATCCATATTTGGTTCAGCCAGAATTGCCTCTAGTACTCCCGAATATCAAATGGCAGTTAAGTTTGCTGAGTGCATTACTCAATTGGGGTTTATGGTGATTACAGGGGCTGGAGGAGGTATTATGCAAGCAGGGAATGAAGGTGCAGGAAGAGAAAATTCTTTCGGCTTGAATATTCAATTACCCTTTGAACAGAGCGCGAATTCAGCAATTGATGGGGATGAAAAGTTAATTGATTTTAAGTATTTCTTTGTTCGTAAATTGTTTTTTCTGAGAGAAAGTGATGCTATAGCTCTTTTCCCTGGTGGTTTTGGCACCCAAGATGAAGCTTTTGAAACTCTTACTCTTTGCCAAACTGGCAAATATGGTCCCGCACCTCTAGTATTAATTGATAAACCAGGAGGGGACTACTGGCACAATTGGAACCATTATGTATGTCAGCATTTAGTAGCTAGGGGTTTAGTGAGTGAAGATGATCCTAGTATTTACACTATTACCGATAATTTAGACACTGCTTGTCAAGCTGTTTGCAATTTTTATCGAGTTTATCACTCTAGTCGTTATGTAAAAGACCAATTTGTGATCCGTCTTAATTGCGAATTAACAGATGCAATTGTAGCAAAGCTTAATGATGAGTTTAGCGATATTTTAAGCAAAGGTATTATTAACAAAAGTAAGGCACTCCCCCAAGAAAAAGGCGATGAAACAGAAGATTTCCCTCGATTGGTGTTTTATTTTAATCAAAAAAGTTTGGGTCGCTTATATCAAATGATCGATACAATTAATCACTCTAGTACGATGTCTAAAGAACAAGAACATCCAGAAAAGAAATAATTTTTGATTGTTCATCGTTCATGGTTGATTGTCACTACTACCTATTTGGTCGGACTAAGATTCTAGCAGGTTTAAATAGATAAAGTATATCTGCGCCAAATGCGATTTATCCAACTAATTACAATAATTATGCGCCGTATTTGTTGGATTTGTAACTGTAATAATTGATAACGTTGTCGAAACTGATAAATATTTTCTTGTTTCTGCTTGATAATATTAGGTGCATGAGTTAGTACATAGCCTAAATAAATTTCACAATTAGTAATAATTGCTGTGATTAACCTGATTATTTTGTGGATTTGCCATATCCTAAATGCTAAATAGATATTGAATATAGCAACTAATAAATTTACAGTAATCACAAAAAAAATCATAAAAAATGAAACTGTTAGTACTCAGTAATGGTCATGGAGAGGATGTAATTGCAACTAGTATTGTAAAGCAATTACAACTAGTTACTGATAAGTGGGAAATTTGGGCTTTACCGATAGTAGGAGAAGGTTATGCCTATACAAAACTCCAAATTCCTATTATTGGCAGAGTAGCACAAATGCCCTCAGGGGGTTTTGTTTATATGTCTAAAGAACACCTCTGGCAAGATATCCAAGGGGGTCTAGTCAAGTTAACTTTAGAGCAAATTAAAACAGTAAGACAATGGAGCAAAGAAGGGGATTTTATTCTAGCAGTAGGAGATATTGTACCCTTATTATTTGCCTGGTTGAGTGGTAGTCATTATGCTTTTGTTGGTACTGCTAAATCTGAATATTATTTGCGGGATATTACAGGAAATTGGCTCCCTCAAACTTCTTGGCTGGAAAAACAATTGGGTTCGGTATATCATCCTTGGGAAAGATGGTTAATGAATCACGATCGCGCCTTGGCAGCATATCCTAGAGATGTTTTAACCACCCAAATATTACAGCAACATGGCATTAAAGCCTACAATTTGGGCAACCCCATGATGGATGATCTAGGAGAAGGATTTGAGGCAACTGCCATTAAACAACCTAATCATCTCTCAATACTTCTCCTTCCTGGTTCAAGGATGCCAGAAGCTTTAAGAAATTGGCAAACTATTCTCACTGCTGCTTCCGATGTAATTACTGTATTCTCCTCATACCAATTAACATTTTTAGCTGCGATCGCACCCAGCTTAGAAACGTCACCATTTCAGCAAGAATCAGTAAACCGAGGTTGGAATATTTCTGTATCACAAAATCAGCCAAATAAAATAATTCTAGAGCAAGGCAATGCTACTTTATGCTTGACTCAAAATACTTATGGGGAATGTTTGCAAAAGTCAGATGTTGCGATCGCAATGACTGGCACGGCAACGGAGCAATTTGTTGGTTTAGGAAAACCTGCTTTCATCATTCCAGGGGCAGGTCCCCAATTTAATTACAATTTTGCTGAGGCTCAAACTCGTCTTTTAGGCTGTTCTGTAACTTTAATCGCTCAGCCAAAACAAGTGGGAAAAGCCATTAAATCTTGGCTAAATAGTCCGCAAAAAGCTAAAGCAACCAGATTCAATGGCACAACCAGAATGGGTGAGACTGGTGCAGCCCAAAAAATAGCTTTACATTTAACTAATCTGGTAAAGCAACAATTACCCCCTCAAAGTTAAACTTGGGTTTTTTCTAACATCAGTTTAGAGCGTTTGACTCGTTCGGGAATTTCGATGGGATAGTCTCCTGTGAAACAAGCCGAACAAAAGCTTTTAGGATTTACTCTAGTTGCTTCTAGCATTCCCTCCCAACTGAGATAGGCTAGGGTATCAACTCCAATTTGAGCTTCAATTTCTTTGATTGATTTAGTAGCAGCAATTAAATGATCCTGATTATCCGTATCTATACCGTAGAAGCAAGGATGAGTTACAGGAGGAGAAGAGATTCTCATATGTACTTCTTTTGCCCCTGCATCTCTTAAAGCTTTGACTATTTTACGGCTGGTAGTACCCCTAACTATGGAGTCATCTACAATAATAATTCTCTTACCTGCGATCGCATCTCTGAGGGTATTTAGTTTCATTCTAATTCCCGCTTCTCGCATTCCCTGAGTAGGTTGAATAAAGGTTCTTCCCACATAACGATTTTTAATTAATCCTTCGCCGTAAGGAATATCGGAAGCGCGAGAAAAACCGATAGCAGCAGGTATTCCCGAATCTGGCACCCCCATTACCATGTCTGCTGGAACTAGAGATTCTTTAACTAGTTGTTCTCCTAGTCGCAAACGATAACTATACAGACTTTCATCGTGCATAGTACTATCAGGACGGGCAAAGTAAATCATTTCAAACACACAAAGCTTTCTTTCTGGTTTTTCTGACCAATGGAATGAAGCCAAGCCTGCTTCTGTAATCCAAACTAACTCACCTGGTTCAACATCTCTAAGATATTCTGCCCCAATAATATCTAAGCCACAGGTTTCAGAAGCGAGGACATAACGAGTTTTTTCCCCTTTTAAAGTGCCAATTACCAAAGGGCGAATTCCATGAGGATCTCTTGCTCCCATCATCCCTTCAGGAGTCCCAATCACTAGGCTATAAGCTCCTTCACACATTTTAAAAGCATTAACAGCAGCTTCTAACCAATCTTTTCCATCATCTACTGCTTCAGCGATCGCCATTGCAATCATTTCTGAGTCTGTAGTGGTCAAAAAACAGCGATCGCTTTTAGCTAATTCTGCCCTTAATTCCACAGCATTAACTAAATTACCATTATGTGCCAGAGCCAACTTACCTAATCGAGTATCTAAAATAGCAGGTTGAGCATTAGCTTTAAGGCTTGAACCCGTCGTAGAGTAACGAGTATGACCAATGCCCATATAACCTGGTAATTTCTCTAAAATCTCCTCACTAAATACTTGAGAAACCAAGCCCATATCTTTATGGCAATAAACTTGATTCTGGGTAAATGTAGCAATTCCCGCAGATTCTTGTCCTCGATGTTGCAGTGCATATAGTCCAAAATAAGTTAGTTTCGCTACTGCCATTTCTGGTGCATAAACCCCAAAAACACCACAAGCTTCTTCTGGTTTATCTGGTCTATGTTCCAGATGGTCAGTTGAGAAATTTTGCTCTGACTGGGGGGATTGATACTGCATCATCCTATTATTTAGCTCCTCTTTGAGGTAGTGAGTATTAGAGAAATTATGTTGGTAAGTCTAGATTGTAACTAGAATTGGAAACCCAAGGGAATCAAAGTATGAGCGGTAAATGGATTAATCTTTAAGACATCATCAAAAAGACTAAAAAGCTAATAGCTGTAGGTCAAAAACTTCATGATTTTTTGTTTCATTCCCTAAGTTACTAACCCCAAATTAAATTACAGATATCTAAGATAATTTGATTCTGTTTTGTATTGCTCTATACCAAACTTTTTTCATGTTAACAATCTTAACATTAATTAATGTCAACATAACCAGAGGTTTGCTAGCCGAACTATTTTGGACATCAATTTTTAGTGATGATTCTAGAGGCATTACCTTTCCGATTCTACTCCAAGCATCTGGGATAGATTGTTTGAGATAATTCTCCCACTCAGCTATCTTATCTAGTTTTACCGAAACTACAATGCGACTTCCCGACTCACCGAATAACACCTCATCTAGACGCTGCTGACTGGTGACGTCAAGCATAACTTCAGCCCCAAAACCATTGCCCATACAAGATTCCGCTAAAGTTACAGCTAATCCTCCCTCAGCACAATCATGGGCAGATTGGATCCATCCTTGACGAATGCCATAACGACAAGCTTGTTGTACAGCTTTTTCTAGTTCAAAATCAATTTCTGGGGGTTTTCCTGCGATGGTGTTATGAATTACAGCCAGGTATTCTGATGCACCAAGGGGGGATTGGGGGATTGGGGGATTGGGGGACTGGGGATAACCCAGTAGATATATAATGTCATCTTCCTGTACCCAAGATTGTCCACAGATTTTACTAATATCAGGGATGATACCCACCATCCCAATTACGGGAGTAGGATATATGGGTTGAGGATTACCTTCAGAATCGAGAGTTTCATTGTAAAGAGAGACGTTTCCTCCAGTAACAGGAGTGTTCATTTCTCGACAAGCATCCGCCACACCTCGACAAGCATTAGCTAATTGCCAATATCCCACAGGTTTTTCAGGACTACCAAAATTCAAATTGTCCGTAACAGCTACAGGTTCAGCTCCCACGCAGCTTAAATTTCTCGCAGCTTCTACCACCGCATATTTTGCTCCCTCATAGGGATTGAGATAGACATAACGAGGATTACAATCGGTAGTTGCAGCAACTCCAGTTTTACAATCTTCAGGTTTAGCACTTATGGGGCGGACTCTAATTACTGCTGCATCTGCACCACCAGGAAATAAAATAGTATTATTTTGTACTTGATGATCGTATTGTCGATATACCCAATGCTTAGAGGCAATAGTAGGAGTATCTAACAGTTTTAGTAAGATATCGTTCCAAGTTAAATATTTTTCTCCTACATATAATCCTTCATAGTCGCAAGCTGGTAAAGTATCAGCCGACCATTGCCAAGCTTGTTGGGCATATTCAGGAGCTTCTTGCAGTAATTCTCGATGATAAATTGGAGTATCTTCCGATAAAGCCCTAGCTGGAATATGAGCAGCTATTTCCCCTTTATATAATATTCTCACCACAGGTTCTTCAATAACTTCTCCTGCTACTACTGCATGAAGTCCCCAACGATGGAAAATATCGATTAATTCTTGTTCTCTACCTTTTTCTCCTACGAATAACATTCTTTCTTGAGATTCTGACAGTAAATATTCATAGGGAACCATCCCTTTTTCCCGAGCAGGAATTTTATCTAAATCCAATTCAATTCCTACATTACCTTTCTCTGCCATTTCTGCTGTCGAACAAGTAAGCCCGGCAGCCCCCATATCTTGAGCTGCTACTACTGCACCAGTTTTAAAAGCTTCTAGACAAGCTTCTACTAAAGATTTTTCTAAAAATGGGTCGCCCACTTGTACCGCAGGGCGGTCATCCATCGAATCATCAGTTAATTCCGCACTGGCAAAACTCGCACCACCCATACCATCACGACCAGTAGTCGAACCTACATAGATCACAGGATTACCAATACCCGATGCACCAGCTTTAACTATTTCCTCAGTTTCCATTAAGCCCAAAGCCATTGCATTAACTAGAGGATTACCTGTATAAGCGGGATCAAAATAAACTTCTCCTCCTACAGTTGGCACTCCAATCGCATTACCATAGTGGGAAATTCCTTCTACTACTCCCTGAAAAATCCTTCTAGTTCTAGCATCTTCCAAATTACCAAACCGTAGAGAATTTAAAATGGCAATAGGACGCGCCCCCATAGTAAAGATATCTCGTAAAATTCCCCCTACTCCCGTGGCAGCACCCTGAAATGGTTCAACCGCCGAAGGATGATTGTGGGATTCTATTTTAAAAGCAAGTCTTAGACCATCACCTAAATCGATAACTCCTGCATTTTCCCCTGGTCCTACTAAAACTCTTTTACCAGTAGTAGGAAACTGACTTAATAAAGGTCGAGAATTTTTATAACAACAATGTTCTGACCACATCACGCCAAACATCCCTAATTCTGCTTTGTTGGGATGACGACCTAGTCGCTTAACAATTTCTTGGTATTCTTCAGGCTTAATACCTTCTGCTGCAACTTCTTCAGGGCTAAAAGGAGTAGTTTCTGTCATGGCAACCGTAGAGAAAATGGCACAGGGTCTATTGTAGCTATTGATGAGATCATTGACAGATTTTTTTATTGATTTGGAATGGTAAAGTATAAACCAAAGTCGGTATAGTTTGTTTGTATGTACATTAATACTACTCAAGCAGCATCTTATCTAGGAATTTCTCCTCGTAGAGTTAGGAAATTGTTAGAAGAAAAAAGAATTAAAGGGGCTTATAAATGTGGTTATTTCTGGCTAATCCCCCTTTACAACGGAATTCCTCAAGTCATTGCTAAAAAACACGGACAAAAGGGAACATGGAAAAGAAGCAGAAAAACCCAGAAAACCGTTATCCATATCAATAGAAACAAGATTGCTGCTAATAGAAATAAGAGTCCCGAAGCAAGAGAGCCAGTAATTGCTGTTAAAGGTAAAAAGAATACCTATGTCAATCAATTAGAAATTCCTTGCCCTTGTCGTATTATTTATCAACCAGATAAGCCTTTAAGTTGTAGTGCAACGGTCTGGATTGAAGTTTTAGATTACGATTTGGAAAATACTTTAGCTATGACCATATAGAAATTACAGTAAACAGTAAGTGGTGCTGTATTCATAAAATATCCCCTAAGCTGATACTGTTGCCCACAAGATTTGTGCTGGTAAGGCACAGAAGTTACAACATTGCCAAGTTTTTTAGGCTTAAAAACTTAAAATATGGGAATTTAAGCCCAAATTCGTTACAGAACGGGAGGTGTTTTCTGCTCTAGTGCGATCGCGAAATGCGCCGATTTGTAACATAGATTTTCCTTGATAGGTAGTGGAAAAAGCCCCTGGATAAAGGGATTTAATGCGACGTTTTTGCTTATTGTTGCCAACTTCTACTAAAACCCGATAGTTAACCTGAGCTACATTGCGAGAACTACGAGAGTTTAAAGAACTCAAAACATCTGATAGGCTATTAATTTGTCTATTGCCACCTGAACTATTGATACGAGAAACAGGAGGCTCAATATTTGGTACAGGTAAAATATCTCCTGTCTTAGAAACATCTCCACCAGGAGCAGAGAATACTAATTCTCTAGAAGTAGGATTTTTAATTTCTGGTGGTGGCGGTAAAGTTTCCCCATTACCAATGGCGGAACTAGAAAAACCAATATTATTAACTTTTGGCGTTGCACGTCGTTCTTTGAGAGGAACCCTTCTTAAACGAGAAACTCTACTATTTGAAGGTTGCGGTACTACTGCTACAGTTCTATTGGCAGCGTTCTCAACGCCCCCTGTCTTACCGCTAAAATCAATATTGCCATCAATCTTTCCTGTAATTTCTGTTCCTAATGCGGGGATCGGATTATTGGTAACATTTTGAATATCAAATTTACGGTTGTTGTCAAAAGTATTGTTTCCTGGTTCTTTAGTAGTACCTAAATCGACACGAGAATTAGCAATAGCCACTAGTCCATATTCAGTAGAGTTGGTAATCTTATTACTCCGCAAAATCCCCTGAGAATTGCCCTCAAAAATTACACTGATGCGATTACCAGTAAAACTGTTACGGACTAGGGTAGGTGCTGCACTTTTGACTGCACTAACTCCGAAACCTGTATGATCAAATTCGTTTTCTATGACTTGAGGAGTGGATGTGCCATAAATTAGTAACCCATTGCCTAAATTACGATAGAAATAGTTATTGGTAATGATTGGGTTACTATTACCATTTACCGAAAGTCCCGTATTACCATTGCGAGTAAATGTATTGTGGCTAACTTCTGGGTTGGCAGACTCGATCCATAAACCATGTCCCCTAGTGTGGGGATTAGTTACAGTAACTCCCTTAATTCCTCCTGCATCTTTGATCGCTGCAATAGTAACATTTTGCCCTGCTCCTGTGGGACTAATAAAAGAACCGCTACCCTTAATAACTGTCTTATATCCTTTACTTCGGGGACTGCCTTCTAGAGTAATATTGTTTTTGATAATTAGAGGGAATACCTCTCCTGTGGCTTCGCTATAAGTGCCAGGAGCAAGATAAATAGTGGTGTTAGGTTGGGCAATTCGCAAAGCTTGGGTAATGGTTTTAAGGGGCGTGGCTTGATATCCTGCTGCCCGATCTTGCCCACTTTGGGGATTAACGTAAATACTCCTGGCTGCAATCTTTTGTTGTCGTTGAATTCGCCCTGATTGTGCTGTAGAAGGATTGGCAGAGATTAAGATAGTTCCTAAAGATAAGGAAATTATCGTAGCTAAGACAAATCTCCACTGGTTAATTTGATCTTTCTGATGTCGTTTAAACCAATACCTATTCTGTATCATCATCTCTACGTCTCCTTAAAGTAACAATATGAGTTCCAGACAATCTTGAGTGCTTAGTATAGTGAAAAAGTAGCTTTTAGCGTTAAAAGTCCCATAATTGGTGAGTCACCAAATAACGTATAATTGCGAAAGTTTAGATTTTTTATAATATAAATTTAATTAAGTGAAATTACTTGTTTATCACACTCCTGAACGGACTCCACAAGATAGCCTTCCTGATTGTGCAGTTGTAATTGATGTACTGCGAGCTACCACCACTATTGCTACTGCTTTAAATGCTGGTGCAGAAGCGGTACAAGCTTTTAGTGACATAGATATACTCATGCAGGAATCAGAGAAGTGGTTGCCAGATAAACGTTTGCGGGCGGGAGAAAGAGGCGGGGAAAAAGTCCCAGGATTTGACCTTGGTAACTCTCCTCTCGATTGTGTTCCCCAGATGGTAGTAGGTAAACGATTGTTTTTAACTACCACTAATGGGACTCGCGCCTTGCAAAGAGTAGAACTTGCACCTACAGTTATTACTGCTTCTCAGATAAATCGTCAAGCAGTTGTTGACTATTTGTTACAAAAACAACCTGAGACTGTCTGGTTAGTAGGTTCGGGATGGCAAGGAACATATTCTGTAGAAGACACCGCCTGTGCTGGTGCGATCGCAGATAGTATAATTGAACAAGGTAAGCTGTCTTTAGAAGCGATCGCTGGAAATGATGAAGTAATTGGAGCATATTCCCTTTATGCCCAGTGGCAAAACGATCTTTTAGATATGTTCAAAAAGTGTAGTCATGGACAACGGCTTTTAGGACTTGATTGCCATGAAGATCTAGAATACTGCGCACAAACAGATATTATAGATGTTTTACCAATTCAAAAAGAGCCAGGAGTTTTAGTCATTGAACATTGAACATTGAACATTGAACATTGAACATTGAACATTGAACATTGAACATTGAACATTGAACATTGAACATTAGACATTGAACATTTATCATATGCTTGGTATGAAGGATCTAAAAGTACAACATCTATGTAACTATTCCCTGTTCAATCAAAAGAACTTGATAAATGATAAATGATAAATGATAAATGGTCCATGATTACGGTTCAACCCGCAAAGATCTTCCTTGTTGATCGGTGTGATAAATCCAGGTTTGGTCATCTCCAGAAACAAAAACTCGCCATCCTGGTACTATCGCTTGGGTACAAAACTCCCCTTCTTGAGCTAAATCTAAACAGCCATTAGACCAAAGTTCTTTTTTAGCTTTGGTAATAGTTAATTTACTGAGGGGAATTTGAGTTTGTTGAGATAAATCTTCAAGAACTGCTTGGGCTACAACAGAAGGAACATTGGTGTTTTGATTGGTAATCTGATCGGTGTTTTTCATAGTTGAATTATCACAGCTAGTAACAGCGATCGCTTCAAAAGTCACCAAAACAACTATTAAAGTATGGATTAATAACTTAATTGGGGTAGGAACTAAAAGATTTTGGGCTGGTGGTGTCATGTCTTTACATCGTCTAGCATACTTTCTTCTTAAGTTGCAAGAAGAAGATAAAAAGTTCCCCTTTCAGTATAAATACTGTTCGATTAAGAAGGTTGTCTGTTGAGACAGAGAGAGGGAAGACAAGGGAGAGAGGGAAGAGAGGGGAGATTAACCTTAAAAGTTGTCTCCTCCCATACTTCCCACACTTCCTACACTCGCTAATTTCATTAAGTTTTGAGGCTTATCCGAACAGTATTGAATCGGATTTTGTATCATATATAATTCGTCATCAGCAAAAACTTTAACTCCAGTTAGAATTGCAACTTCTGAGAGATTGTTGATCTTGCTGGTTTCAAAAAGGCTATATATTAAGTAGATAAATCAAGTTAATACCAATTTCATCTAGTTAAGCTACACTTGTATGAGAAGTATATTAAATGCGATCTCGCAGAGATCCGCTTCGCGGGGCGCTAACTATGTCAGGGGTAGTAAAAATTGAAATAACCGAATCAGCAGAAGATCTTAAACAGCTTTTACAAGATGCTTCTACACCTCAAGAAAAAGAAAGAATACAAACCATTTATTGGTTAAAAACTCATACGGTAGAAACAGTAAAACAAATTTCTATAATGTTAGGACGGAATCGTGTAACAGTACAAAAATGGTTACGTAAATATCGTGTGGGCGGACTAAATTTATTACTAGAACCCAAGAAAAACTTGGGTGGCAGAGAAAGTTTAATTCCACCAGATGTTGTAGAAAAATTACAAGAAGAATTGAAAAATCCAGAAGGATTTCAAAGTTATGGTGAAATTCAACTGTGGTTAAAAACTTGTTTTGACATTGATGTAGCTTATCGAACAGTTCATCAATTAGTAAGATACAAATTAAAGAGTAAATTAAAAGTTCCACGCCCTTTGCATATAAAACAAAACAAAGAATCTAAAGAAACCTTTAAAAAAAACTCTCACACATAATAACAGAGCAAATAAATTTTATTAATAGAAACTCAGAAAATCAACTATCTATTCGCTATTGGTGTCAAGACGAAACTAGAATTGGATTAAAAACTATAACAGGTAAAGTTATTACTGCTTGTGGGGTTAAGCCGATTGGTTTGTATCAATGGTTATTTAAATATTTATGGCTTTATGGTTTAGTCGAACCTAAAACAGGAGATTCTTTTTTCTATGAATTTAGTCATTTAGATACTTCTTGCTTTGAGAAATTTTTAGAGTTGTTTTCTCAATCTTATCCTAATGAAATTCATATTATCCAATTAGATAATGGGCGAGCGCATCTAGGTTTAGATTTATCTATTCCTGATAATATAATTTTACTATTTCAACCTCCTTACTGTCCAGAAGTTAATCC
>JASJDB010000077.1 GCA_030065315.1 Xenococcaceae cyanobacterium MO_167.B52
CTGTTTAGATACCCTACTTAAAAGTTGCGAGAAGTCAGAAGTCAGAAGTCAGAAATCAGAAAGGTTTAAGCTAATTTTATACTTTAAACTAAAAGTATACTTTGGTAAGCGGATTTAGTATAACTCGTACCCACACTATTAATGCTCCCAATACTGTTTGGGAAGCATTAGATGAAGATGGCAAAGTACTGGCTCTAGAAATTCTGGATGAGGGTCACAATCAAACCATCTTGCAATTTCAAGAATGACGAAGATTATTCAGCTAACTCCCCTTAATTGAGATATTTTCTAGCTTCATTTATGCTGCAATTTCACGACTTGGAAAAAGAGTTGAACCTTTTAAATTTCACAAAACCACTTCTTGAGGCCAGGGTGAAATAAAGTTTATAGGCTTGACTGTATTGTTTTCTGTGAATTTTGGACTGCACCCAGACATTAACATCAGTACAATAGGTACTCCGATCAACAGCAGCAGTACTAACCACCCATACTTGTCTTCGTCACCACTATGGGAATTACCACCCTCTTTTTGTTTTTGCGACCAATCATGTTGTATTTCTCTTTCACGCCATTGTTTAGAATCCATAAAATTCACCTAATTTTCTCTTTCTGGTAGCTAATCACAATTCTTTGGTATCGGTAAATTGTTTATTTGAGAGGAAAAAAAGTCACACCTCTATCCTTTAATTAGCTCTACTCAAAGGTTAGATAAAGATTATAAGAATCTTGTGAGGACAATGTTAGGTAGTGATTATAACTGGTTAGAGCGACGGCGAAGCGTTCTCTTTTTGTAGCGGTTCAATCCCGTACTTGAGTGAATTTAATTAACATCAGACGTATTATAGACCTGACAATCCTAAAATAAATTCTATCCATTAATCAGAGTAGTTGTAATTATGCAGTTGCTAAAGTCTCAGAACTTATATCCAGATTTATTATCAATGGAATTAGAAGTAGTTCCCCTGACTGCTAATTCAGCCCACAGCAATCAGTTTGACCTTTACTTGAGTCTCAAATTTAATAATCAATGGTATCCTCTATTAAATGGTCGCATCAAGTTAAGTTTACAAGGTGGTCAACTGAAACTGAGACTAAAAAATAGCCACTTAGATCAGATCAATTCTCAGTTGGATGACTGCTTTGAGATTACCAAAGATAGGCATGGTACTGAAACTACTTGGGTATTTACACTAGAATCAACAAAATTACTTGTAGCTGATTCTCTGAAGCGAATTAAGTTAGGAACTGTTAAAACAATAACTCAGACTTTCACATTAACGGCAACTTGGACAGTTTTTCCAGCAGATGTTACTTTAACTGATGCCGAAGATTTATGGCGACACGATCTCAGTCCCAATAAGCATGGAGTATTAGAGAGAGCTATTGTTTTTTTCCTCTGTAAAAACCAATTATCATCTCCTTTGAGTTGGATACAATTAGGTTCTTCTAATTTAGAAACTCAAGAAAGTTGGGGAGAAATGAAAAAACCTGAGATTCCTTTCCCAGCCAAAGAGGAACTCAAACAACTAATTCAAGACATATATACAGCTAAAACTGATGAGATGTCAGAATTAGTTCAACTGGCAAAGCTAAATCTGAAGACTGACTTAGCAGGAAGCAATCTGCTAGCAACTGACCTCAGTGGTCTTGAGCTAAATGGTGCTAATTTAAAAAGAGCTAATCTCAGAGGTGTTGACTTAACCGATGCAGATTTAAGTGAAGCTAATCTTAGCTATGTTAACTTGAGTGGTGCAGATTTAAGCGGTGCTTATCTAGAGAATGCGGATTTAAGTCATGGGAACTTGTATCGTGCAAGTTTAGCCTTAGCTAATTTAATTGGTGCGAATTTGAGTAATGCTAATTTACTTGAAGCTAACTTAAGTAATAGCAATCTTAGTCGTTCAATAGTGGTAGGAGCTAAAAAGAAGGGACTGTTAGTGAACAGTCCCTAGTAGTTTATAATCCCAAGTGAGATTTATCAGCTATTAAACCTCTTCTTCAGAAGTCTTGCTACTATTACCATTAAAAGAAGTTGTGTCATCAGTCAAACCAGTATAGGCTCTTGCTGTCTGGTCATCTAAGATAACATTTTCATCATCTCCTAAGGTTTTATAAGTTCTTAAAGTCCGAGATTCAGAATTAATCAACTTATCTTCCCCTCCCAAACGGAAACCATTATCGAATTCCCCACCATAACCATAAGCAGGATTAGTACGGAAACCAGAAGAATCAAAATCATTTCTAGCAACTCCTGGTTCTTCATGGGTATTAAACCCAGTTCCAGCAGGAATCAAACGACCAATAATCACATTTTCTTTAAGTCCTCTGAGCCAGTCTGATTTACCCTCAATCGCAGCTTCGGTTAGCACTCTGGTTGTTTCTTGGAAAGAAGCAGCAGAAATAAAACTATCTGTATTCAAAGATGCCTTGGTAATCCCTAAGAGTACAGGAGTATATTGAGCAGGTTCACCACCAGTAATAGCCATTGCTTCATTAATTTGTTCAATTTCGCCCAATGCAATTAATTCCCCTGGTAACATAACCGTATCTCCACCATCATCAATTCTGACCTTAGAAGTCATCTGACGGACAATTACCTCAATATGTTTATCAGAAATGTCAATTCCTTGACTTTGATAAACTGACTGGACTTGACTTACCAAGAAGTTTTGGGTTTGTTGGAATCCAATTAGAGAGGCTTCATAACAACCTTTTTCCTCTCGATAGTAATTAAAGAAAACTTCTAAAATTTCGTGGGGATTAGCAGGACCATCGGTTAGCATTTCTCCTACTTTTACTTCCTGTCCATCAGCAACAATGGCATTTTGTCCTGGTTTAACGTGATATGGCTCTACATTACCATCCTCTTCTTCTACGTTAATATCAACAGTTTCACCTTCTTCATAAACTACTTGAGAGATCCCAGGTTTACGGCACAGAATACAACCTTCCTTGGGTTTACGAGCTTCTAATAGTTCTTCAATACGGGGTAAACCTTGAATGATATCCCCAGTTTTAGAACGCTCATAAATCAGCATTACTAGGTTGTCTCCCCTTTGAACCAAGTCCCCATTATCAATGTGAAGTACCGCACCAGCAGATACGCGATAGGGACGAGCATCACGTATAACTAAAGTGGTTTTTCCTCCTTCGGTTTCCACCATTTCTACAACTTGTCCTGATTCTTCTAGTCTCACTCCTGGAATAATTTCCATTCCTGCTACTAGTAAATCATCTTCTTTGCATTCAATGGCACTTTTAGGAGCATCAAGATCATAAGTAATTTGGTCAGACTCTCTTACAATCAGAACACGACGAATGGCTTCACCTCCTTCTCGAATACCCCGAACTTGACCTGAAGATTTACACTTGATTTCCGTACTGGCAATGGTTGCACCTTGAGGGATTTCTTGTCCTTGTGTGACTAAAACCTTAGTTTCAATCTCTCCACTATGAGGATCCGCATCTGTATCTCTTCGTAACACTAGGGATTCTAAAATCACCATCTGCAAACGCTGAGTTTCAGGGTCATTTTCATCTACTTGTAGTTCGATATCCGCACTCAAATTAGCTGGTGTTTCTAGCTCATCAACATTATCTATTTCTAAAACTAGTTGGGTACTGAGTAAAGAAACCCCATTAACAGATTTGACCCTTTCTCCATCTTTAAAGAATAGTCTTTGGACCGAACGGAGTTCAATTTTACGTCCATCTTCACTATTAATCGATGCTTGAGAAGGAACTGCTGGTTCGTCAGCAATTTGATATTCCTCTACTCCTCTGAGTAATAGTGCAGGTCCTTCAGTAGTATCTACTATTTCCCCATACTTCAGTTCTTCTACCGTAACTCCTGGTAAAACTTCGGTTCCTGGTTGAATTAGTTGTCCGTCTAGTTTAGGGTCAATATCATCTAGTAGGTGAATTTCACCTGGTTTAATAATAATTTCTCGGAGGATATCATTTTTCTGAACTACTTCTACTACTCCAGAAGATTGAGCAAAAATGTCTTTTACTACTTCTGTTTCAGCTTCGATGTATTCACCATCTTCAACTATGAGTAGGGAAATATCTTTGTTTACCTCATGACTTTCTTCCGAAATCCATAGTAAACTTCCGCCTTGGGTGATTTCGTATCCTTGTTTGCGACTACCTTTGCCAATTTCTACTCCCCCATACTTGATGATTCCTCCAGTATTGGTTCTGTAGCGGTCATCTACTAATTCTGCCACCACCTGATGATTTTGGACTTTTGTTCCAGGGGCAGTTTTAAGCAAAAATTTCTGATTGTCCGCAGTATAGACCATGTACTGTTCTCTACCGCCGTCGCTTTCCACTTTTACTTCTGCTTGGTCAAGTAATACAGAGGCAGTAACAATTTCAATTTCTCGACTATTGGGAGTCATCCGAACCACACCACCACTCATGGAAGTGAGCCGAGTTTGAGCCAAAACGTCGCCAGGAGATACATTGTCACCGTTTTTAACTAAAGGTTCGGCACCAGGGAGTAAATTATATACTTCTCCTGATAATACCCAGAGCAAACCTGCATTTTTAGCAATTTTGGTAGTGTTGCCTTGGCGGTCAGTTTTTTCATCGGGAATTAAATTGGCAAACAGTACCTCCCCTGCTAAATCAGAAGTTACGTCTTTGTTGGCTTTTTCGGTGGATTTTTGGACTTTAGCTTTGGCTACTTCTACTAGTAATTGACCTGCTTTAACTTCTTGTCCATCAACTACATAAATTACTGAACCTGCTGTAAGAAGATAGGATTGTTTTTTGCCTTTTTTAATTGGTTCTAAAACTAGGTCCCCTACACTATCTACCTGTTCTCTTTCGTCCCCATGACGGGTTCTAATTTTACGGGTGCTTAAACCTTTGGTAAATCTGACGATAGAATCTTTTTCCGCTTTAATTTGGCGAGCGACTTCCCCAGTGAAAACCCCTCCTGTATGGAAGGTACGCATAGTTAATTGGGTTCCTGGCTCTCCGATGGATTGAGCAGCAATAATTCCTACTGCTTCTCCCATATCTACCATTTTGCCGTGAGCTAAACTCCATCCGTAGCATTTTTGACACACAGAACGAGCAGCTTCACAGGTTAGAGGAGATCGCACCACCACTGATTTACATCTACGACCAATTTCTTGAGATGTTTCCTCATCTAAGTCTTGATTACGTTTAGCAACAACTTCTCCTGTCTCATCACAGATGGCATCTTCCGCTAGTATTCTGCCAAATAATCTGTTGGCAAGAGGAATTAATGTGCGATCTCCATCTGTCATCGCTTTGAGTAAAATACCCCTTTGGGTGCCACAATCAATTTCCCTAACAATTACATCTTGGGACACATCCACCAAACGACGGGTCAAGTAACCAGAATCGGCAGTACGAAGAGCTGTATCTACCAAACCTTTTCTCGCACCATAGGAAGAAATAATATATTCTGTAACAGTTAGTCCTTCACGGAAATTAGTTTTAATGGGTTGGTCAATAATTTCTCCTTGAGGATCAGCCATTAACCCTCTCATTCCTACTAACTGACGCACCTGGGACAAGTTCCCCCTGGCACCACTAAATGCCATCATATAAACCGAATTTAAAGGATCCGTCTCTTTAAAATTGGTTACAACCCTATTCTTCAGATTCTCAGAGGTAATCGTCCAAGTATCAATAACTTTTTGGAAACGTTCTACTTCGGTAATTTCCCCTTTGCGATAGCGTTCTTCAGTTCTCCTAATTTCCTCTTCTGCTGCTTCCAACATCTCAGGTTTTTGAGGAGGAACTTTCAGATCGTCCACACTAATAGACACCCCTGCTCTGGTGGCATAACGAAAGCCCATGTCTTTTAGCAAGTCTGCCATGGTAGCACATCGAGCAGAACCGTACTCAGTATAAGCCCAAGCAATTAATTTTTTAAGGCGACCTTTATCAACAATGCGGTTATAAAATTTCATACTTTGTTCCTGATGAATAATTTTTCTTAAAGTTCTCAACTCATCGAACTACAAACTATTTTCCTCAACAAGTCACTCCCAAGACCTCAATTACACTGAGGCTTCTAAAGCTTCCTGAATTGTTTTGTTGTAAATAATCCTTCCAATTGTGGTGTTAATATATTGAGCTAATAATTCTCCTGTCTCTGTTTCTCTGACAAATCGCTGCTTATAATATTTGACAATAGTGCCATCACCCAAGACTTCTTGTTCTACAACCTCTTTATCTGGTTCTGCTGTGTCTACCTCTAAATCACAACGCAACCAAACATAAGCATGAAGGTCAACTTGTCCCTGTTCAAAAGCTTTAATTGCGTCATCCATACTGCCAAAGCGTCTGCCTTCTCCCTTAGTTGCCTGGGGATTTTCTGCGGTTAAATAGTAACAACCTAAAACCATATCTTGAGAAGGTGCCACAATAGGTTTACCAGTTGCTGGAGATAAAATATTGTGACAAGCCAGCATTAATAACCTTGCTTCCGCCTGGGATTCTAAAGACAGAGGCACATGAACTGCCATTTGGTCTCCATCAAAATCCGCGTTAAAAGCAGGACATACCAAGGGATGTAATTGAATAGCTCTTCCTTCTACTAGGATTGGCTCAAAAGCTTGAATACCAAGACGGTGCAAAGTAGGAGCGCGGTTCAACATTACAGGATGCCCCGTAATTACTTCTTTCAAAACTTCAAATACTTGAGGGTCTCCCCTTTGAATCATCTTTTTGGCTGCCTTGATATTATTCACCATACCACTTTGAATTAACCGATGAATTACAAAAGGTTGAAATAATTCAATTGCCATCTCTCTAGGCAAGCCGCATTGATAAATTTTTAGTTTAGGACCTACCACAATTACAGAACGTCCTGAATAGTCAACCCTTTTCCCTAACAAATTTTGTCGGAAACGACCTTGTTTACCTTCAATAATGTCTGATAAAGATTTAAGAGGACGATTATTAGCACCTACCACAGTACGACCACGACGACCATTATCAATTAGGGCATCTACTGCTTCTTGCAACATCCGTTTTTCATTACGGACAATAATTTCTGGTGCCAAAATTTCTTGTAATCTTGCCAAACGATTATTACGGTTGATAACTCGGCGATAGAGGTCGTTAAGATCAGAAGTAGCAAATCTACCTCCATCCAACTGCACCATCGGTCGCAAATCTGGGGGAATTACAGGAATCACTGCCAAAATCATCCATTCAGGTCTAGCTCCTGTTGCGATGAAATTGTCAATCACTCGTAAGCGTTTAATTAACTTAGCTCTTTTTTGTCCCTTGGCTTCATTAATATTTTCCCTGAGTTGTTCCGCTTCAGTTTCTAGCTCCACTTCTTCGAGTAATCGCTGAATTGCTTCGGCACCAATTCCTACTTCTACTCCTATTAGGTCTGAATCTTCACTATAGAGTTGTTCCTCAATTTCAATCCATTGATCTTCAGTAAGTAGTTGCTTACAAGAGAGATTTTGGGCATTACCAGGGTCAAGAACTACATAGGAGTTAAAGTAGACAATTTGCTCTACATCCCGCAAAGGCATATCCAGAATAATACTTAAATAACTGGGAATCCCTTTGAGATACCAAACATGGGTTACTGGGGCAGCTAGTTTAATAAAACCCATCCGGTGACGACGCACTCTAGATTCTGTAACCTCTACTCCACAGCGTTCGCAAATAATCCCGCGATGGCGCACTCGCTTATATTTCCCACAGTGACATTCCCAGTCTTTAGCTGGACCAAAAATGCGCTCGCAAAATAACCCGTCCATCTCAGGTTTAAGAGTTCTGTAGTTGATTGTTTCTGGCTTGGTAACTTCTCCTACTACTTGTCCATTATTGAGAGTTCTTTCTCCCCATTGACGAATTCTTTCAGGAGAAGCAATCCCAATTTTGACGTAATCAAAGCGTTGTTCTTGTTGGTTTCTCATCTTTTAGCAATCTACACTTAGAAATTAGGCACAAAAGATAAGAGAATTTAGTTATGATGTACTACTCTACTATTCTCTTATCGTGAATGGTGGAAGATATTTAAGCTTCCTCTTGTATGTCTTCTCGACTCAAAGATTCATAGGTAGGACGGTTTGGCGTACGACGAGAACTATCTGCCATCAGATTGACCTCAATATCTTGGCTACTACCATCATCTAAAGCTTCTAATTTATGAACTGCAATATCTAATCCTAAAGATTGCAACTCACGCATTAGTACTTTGAACGATTCTGGAGTACCTGGACGGGGAATGGGCTTACCTTTAACGATCGCATTAAGAGCTTCATTTCGCCCCTGCATATCGTCGGATTTCACTGTTAACAATTCTTGCAGGGTATAAGCTGCCCCATAGGCTTCTAATGCCCATACTTCCATTTCTCCAAAACGCTGACCACCCTGTTGAGCTTTACCACCCAAAGGCTGCTGAGTTACTAAGGAGTAAGGACCAGTAGAACGAGCGTGAATCTTATCATCTACTAGGTGAACTAACTTGAGCATATAGGCTTTACCCACAGTTACAGCTCGATCAAAAGCTTCCCCTGTGCGACCATCAAACACCCGAATTTTACCAGGATTATCATCGTCGAATACCCACTCTTTGCGATATTTACGGGTAGCTTCTTTAATTTTCCCATGTACTGTTTGCCTAGATGCTTCTTTGCCATGCATTTCATCGAAAGGCATAATCTTAAAGCGCATACCTAGGTTTTCTCCAGCCCAACCAAGGAGACACTCAAATACTTGTCCTACATTCATCCTAGAAGGTACACCTAGGGGATTGAGGACTATGTCTATAGGGGTGCCATCAGGAAGATAGGGCATATCTTCGATAGGCAGAATGCGGGAAATAATCCCTTTATTTCCATGACGACCCGCCATTTTATCCCCAACTTGGATTTTACGTTTTTGAGCTACGTAAATCCTTACTACCATGTTAGCACCTGGTGGTAATTCATCCCCCTGTTCTCTGGTAAAGACTCGTACATCTACTACTCTGCCTTTTTCCCCGTTGGGTACTCTTAAGGAATTATCTCTTACATCTCTGGCTTTTTCCCCAAAGATAGCTCTCAGTAGTTTTTCTTCTGGGGGTTGGTCTGATTCTCCTTTAGGAGTAACTTTCCCTACCAGAATGTTGCCCGATTCTACCCAAGCACCAACATGAATAATGCCTCGTTCATCTAAATTTCTCAGTGCGTCTTCCCCAACATTGGGAATTTCTCTGGTAATTTCTTCGGGTCCTAATTTGGTTTGTCTAGCTTCAATTTCAAATTTCTCAATGTGAATACTGGTATAAACATCGTCATAAACCAATCTTTCACTAATGAGAATAGCATCTTCGTAGTTGTAGCCTTCCCAGGGCATATAAGCAACTAGAACATTTTGTCCTAAAGCTAACTCTCCCCCTTCGGTGGCAGAACCATCAGCTAAAACTTGTCCTGGGACAACTTCTTCCCCAACATACACAAGAGGACGCTGGTTCAAACAAGTATCTTGGTTAGAACGCTGATATTTTTGTAATTTATACTCTAGTTCCACACCAGGCGCAGGAGCATGAGGGTCGTTTTCCCCTTCTCCGACTCGGATTCTCACCACAGTAGCATCTACAAAAGTTACTATCCCATGAGTACGAGAGACTACTACCATCCCCGAGTCTCTTGCTGCTTGAGCTTCTAACCCTGTTCCTACTAGGGGACGCTCTGGGCGTAGTAAGGGGACTGCTTGTCGCTGCATATTAGAACCCATCAGGGCGCGGTTAGCATCATCATGTTCTAAGAAAGGAATGAGGCTAGTCGCTACTGAAACAATTTGTACAGGAGATACTGCTACGTAATCTACTTCCTCAGCAGTACAAGTAGAAAATTCTTGACGGTAGCGGATGGGAATATTTTCTTGAGTAATATTCCCTTCTTCATCAGTAGCTACGTCCCCTGGGGCAACCCTTAAATCGTCTTCTTCATCAGCCGTTAAGTACTGAGGAGGATCATCCCGTAGAACTTTGCCATCTTTTACGGGATAGTAGGGGGTAGCAATAAATCCATAAGGATTGACACGAGCATAGGTAGCTAAAGAACCAATTAAACCCGCATTTGGTCCCTCAGGAGTTTCTACCGGGCAAATACGTCCGTAGTGAGAGGGATGAATATCCCGCACTGCAAAACCCGCTCTTTCCCTAGTTAATCCCCCAGGTCCCAAAGCGGAAAGACGACGCTTGTGGGTCAATTCTGCCAAAGGATTGGTTTGATCCATAAACTGGGAAAGTTGGGAGGAACCAAAAAACTCTTTAATTGCTGCTACCAAGGGCTTGGGATTAACTAAAGCTGCTGGAGTCAGACTATCTGTTTCACTAACAGTCATTCGTTCGCGAATAATCCTCTCTAAGCGATTGAGACCTACCCTAACTTGGTTTTGTAGTAGTTCTCCTACCGAGCGCACTCGACGATTACCTAAGTGATCAATGTCATCTGTGCTACCGCCATCAAATTCCAAGTTAATCAAATAATCAATCGCTGCTAGGATATCCGTGGGAGTTAGTACTCTAACTGTATCTGCTACTGTCAAGCGCAGTTTTTTATTTAATTTATAACGCCCTACTTTACCCAAATCGTAGCGTTTGGGGTCAAAGAAACGAGATTCTAGTAGCTGTTGTCCCCCACTAACGGTGGGAGGTTCCCCTGGTCTGAGTTTCCGATACAACTCCAGTAAGGATTCTTCCTCGTTAGGATTGCCTTCTTTATCTAAGGTTTTTTGATAAAAATCAGGATGACGCAGATCATCCATAATCTCGTTGTCACTCAAACCAATGGCTTTGAGCAGGACTTGAGCGGACAGTTTACGGGTTTTGTCAATCCGTACCCATACCAAGCCATTTTTATCCGTTTCAAACTTGAGCCAAGCTCCTCGGTTAGGAATCAAAGAAGCAGAATAAGTCCTTCTACCGTTTTTATCCGTTTCTGCCTTGTAATAAACTCCAGGAGAGCGCACAATTTGGTTGACAATAACCCTTTCTGCTCCATTGATAATGAATGTTCCTCTATCGGTCATTAGGGGAAGATCGCCGATAAATACTTTCATCTCTTTGATTTCCCCGTTTTCTTTGTTGATTAAACGGGTAGGAACATACATTTGAACGCCATAGGTGCTATCGCGACTTTTGGCTTCATCTACATTGTATTTAGGTTCTTTAAGTTGATATTTTTCCCCAATGAAATGTAATTCAAATTTACCTGTATAGTCAGTAATGGGAGAAAAACTATTGAGTTCTTCAATTAAGCCTTGTTCAAGAAACCAACGAAAACTAGAACGTTGAATTTCGATTAAGTCTGGTAGTAAGCTGTGAGCTAAGTTAAGCATAAGGGTTATTGTCGATCAAGTTTGTATAAAAGGTTGCTTTGGCTGATTCTGAAAGATAGCTGAAAGCCTGAAGGTTATTCCCTCATCCATAGACTGGCTGGTCTATTAATAATTAGATGTCTGGGTAATGGGCATAGTTGTTTGAGCTTGGGATATACTCCTTAAATCGTTTTAAACTAGTGCTTGATTATCCCTTGGGGAATCTATGTTGGAAGTAATTTTAAGGTTAAAAAGTTGGCAAGCATTAGTTGTGGTTTGCTCTGCTAATGTTTCTAGGGAAACTTCCCGCAGTTGGGCGACTTTTTCGGCTACGTACTTGACGTAGGAAGGTTCATTAGTTTTGCCTCTTTTGGGGACAGGAGCCAAAAAAGGACAATCAGTTTCTATTAATATGCGATCACTGGGAACAAATTTGGCTGATTCTTGAATTTGTTGAGCTTTTTTGAATGTTACTATCCCACTGAAGCTAATATAGAATCCTAAGTCTAAAAACCATTTAGTTTCTTCTTTGTTGCCTCCCCAACAGTGCATCACCCCTTTGACAGCTCCTCGCTCTCGCCAAAAGGCTTCTACCAACTCTTTCATGGTAGAAGCTGCATCCCGACAGTGAATTATTACGGGTTTATCAAGTTTTTGGGCAATTTCTAATTGAGCGTAAAAGGCTAGCTTTTGGGCTTCGTGATTATCTGCCTTAAAAAAATCTAGTCCTGTTTCTCCAATAGCTACAACTCTTGGATCGGATAGAGCAAGACTTTCAATCTTCTCAGCAGTGTCTTCTTGCCAATCGTCAACATCTAAGGGATGTAATCCAACTGCAAATGACAATTCAGGGAATCTATCTGCTAGAGATTGTATTCCCTGAAATTCATCTGGTTTGACACATGAGTGAACTAAATGAACTAAACCTGCTTCTTGCCAACGTTTTCTTAATAGAGTAAGGTCGCCCTGAAATACATCAAAGTTGATGTGAACATGGGTATCAATTAGTTGCATAACCTAATTGCTGGCTTGGTATAGATAGAGTAGCACAGTATTATAGTGTAGTCTGATGTAGTAGTTTACTTCAGCACTAACTAATACTTGATTTAGGAAGCTGCTGACGTTGCTTTAGCTAAGGCTTTAGCTAAACGGGATTTTCTCCTGGCTGCTGTATTGCGGTGTAGGATTTTACGCTTTACTGCCTTGTCTATTTTACTGTAAGCTTGCGACATAGTTTCTTCTACTAATGCCTTGTTTTCGGGTGTCTGCTCTGCCCCGTAACTATCAACAGCAGCAAAACATTTTTTCATTAGCGTTCTGATCGAGGACTTATAAGCTTTATTGCGAAGGCGGTTACGTTCTGCGATCGCGATTCTTTTAATTGCTGATTTCGAGTTAGCCACAGTTTTATTTAAGGATTTCTCTTTGTTAACAAACAGTTAGGAATTTATTTATTTACACTCAGAACCAGAATTGTAGCAGATATTTTTCTCATCAGTCAAGCTCAATTGTACTGAAACAATAGTAAATAAGCTAAAACGCATTTTAAATGCGTTTTAGCAAGTCAGAAGTCAGAAGTCCTAAAGGATCCCTAAAGGGTACACCTTCGGATATCAGAAGTCAGAAGAGATATAGATTACAGCTTTTTCTTTTGATTTCAAAATACCCAATTTAAATGGGAAATAGCTTATCAAGATTAATCTAATTATAAACCTTAATAAACACGGATTACTATGTATTTTTTATCACTCTGTTATTAGTAAAATTGCTGATTTTCTAAGTGCTATTGCGGAAGATTAGTTTTGGAGAATAAGGTAGTATCTAAGTAGTTCTATTTATTCCATTTAGATTTTTTTCTAAAATACTAGTAATTTTACGGAAACAATTGATGCTGGTAGATGTAAAATTTAATGCTGCCAGGGTAAATTTATCTTTTAGCCAGTCTCTCAAATCTCAAGAGATTTGCTCCCAAAAATTCCTATCGAACTAAATATAAATAATAATTTCAAATTTATGACTATTGACGAATCCGTTTCAGACAATAATCAGAATCACGAGCCAACCAACGATTCAATTAAAAATAATTTACTAAATAGCTTAGCCAATACTTTTAAACAAGTACGGGATAAAAACAGCGAACAAGATATTTTGCAAACCAGTGTAGAAATTGTACATCAAATTTTAGAATGCGATCGCGTTGTGGTGTATAGTTTACTTGACCAATCCCAGGGAAAAATAGTAGCAGAAGCGTTAACCCCAGGTTTTACGCCTACTCTCGGTTCTGTCATCAAAGACCCTTGTTTTGAAGCTCGTTATGTCAATCTATATCAAAGAGGAAGAGTTAAGGCGACTGCTAATATCTATGAAGCAGGAATGGGTACTTGCTACATTGAAAATTTAGAGCAAATAGAAGTCAAAGCCAACCTAGTTGTTCCTTTAGTAAATACTGATAGCCCCTTACTTGGTTTAATGGTAATGCACCAATGTAGAGATTTTCGTGAGTGGCAACAATCTGAGATTAATTTTGCCATTCAAATTGCTAGCTGGACTACAGAACAAGTACACAAGGCACGGGAATATAATTGTTTGCAAACTGAATTAACCAAGATTAACCAATGGCAAGATTCCCTTAACCATTTAATTCATCAATTTAACCTTCAGAGCAATAAATCTGACGTATTGCAAGTTGGAGTAGATCAAGTTAGGGAGTTTCTGGAATGCGATCGCGTAATAGTATATAGTTTAGAAACTGCCAATATGGGGAAAATCATTGCGGAGTCTTCCATTAAAGCTCTAGCTCCTATTGTGGGAAGTGTAATTGAAGATTCTTGTTTTGATAGTACCTATCAAGATCAATACCAACAGGGCAGAATTAAAGCGATCAATAACATCTATGAAGCAGGATTGAGTGATTGCTATGTTAAAAATCTGGAAAAAATAGCAGTTAAAGCCAGTTTAGTTGTACCAATTAACTTACCTAATGAAGAGCTATACGGCTTGTTAGTAGTTCATCAATGTTTTGCCTTTAGAGAGTGGCAATCCAAAGAAATAGAATGGTTAAAAGCAATTGCCATTCAAATGGGAGCAGCTCTAGTAAGAACTAAATTTGCAGCTAAAATGTCAGCCTTAGAAGAAACTCTAACTAAACTAGATGTTTCTAAAGACTCTGTAACTTTTGCCAAAGATAGAGTATCTGAACTTAGGGGGTCAATGCAAGATAGCATGATGATATTCCCTGAGCTTAATAATCTGCAAAACTTATTGCTGAGGGAAATTAACTTAATTAGTCATCCCAAAGAAACTAAAGTTATGCAGATCATCATGAAAAAAATCGCCTTAAATATTCAAAAAGTCAAAAATTCTTTAAGCTTATTTCAAGCTAACACCAGTCAACTGGAAGAAATATTGGACGATGCAGCGACTAATCTCTACAGCATGAATGAGGAATGAAACAATGAACAATGAACAATGAACAATGAACAATGAACAATGAACAAATAAGTACCTGTGCAAAATTAATTGGATAGGCAAGGTAGGGAATAGGGAATAGGGAATAGGGAATAGGGAATAGGGAACAGGGAACAGAGAAGCAATACAGTCATTTTTAGTTAATATCAAAACATATGTATTGGTATGACGGAAAACTAGTCGAAAGCGACAATATAAATCTCAGCATCAGTGAACCTGGACTATTATATGGTGCTACTGTGTTTACTACCATGAGAGTATATCAACAATCTCTCAGTCATCCCTTAACTCATTGGTCATCCCATTGCGATCGCATAAATTATAGTCTTATTAGCTTTAATTGGCAACAACCAGATTGGGAAAGATTAAAAATAGGAGTAGAATCCCTACTAACCTATTTCCCTGTTATCAGAATAGTAGTATTTTCTGATGGCACAGAATGGATTACAGGAAGACAATTACCACCAGATTTAACTACCAAGCAAAAAAAGGGTATCACAGCCTGGGTAGCAAAAGAGCCTATTTATCGTCGCAGTCTTTCTCATCACAAAACAGGTAATTATTTACCAGCCTATTTAGCATTACAAAAAGCTCGCCAATTGAACGCTCAAGAGGCTATATTATGTGGTAAGCAAAATAATTGGCTCGAAACTAGCACAGGTAATCTTTGGGGATATAAAGCTAGTTGTTGGTACACTCCTAAGTTAGAAGTGGGAATTTTACCAGGTATTATGCGATCGCATTTATTAAATTGCTTACACCAACAAGGTATTCCTGTTTCAGAAAACATTTGGACTCCTGAATTTATCCAAGATTTAGAAGTAATTGCCTACAGTAATTGTGTAATAGAGATAATTCCCATCAATTTCGTCTCAGGATTAACACGGAAAAATTTGAGCTACACTTCTAACTTATTAGTACAGGTTTTACAACAATATATTAAAAATCAAGTTTAATGTTCAGTAAAAATACTATTTTTTTATTTTTACTTTATAAAGTTATTTTTTATGGACTTTAAAAAAATGTTATTTCACTTAAGTGAATAAAAACAATATTTTAATTATCTACCACAAAAAATAAATTGCTCAGTACCTAAAAAAAATAGCTAAGGCTTATTTGTTCTCTTCTTTATATAAAAAGCAGTGTTTTTGGGGATTTACTATACTACAGATTGCTTGTTAATTTTAAGAAAAGCTTGAGCGAAAATCATGCAAACCTGTTTATTTTAAATATCTAAGGAATAATAATTGCTCAACTTAATTCATATATTTATCCTTTCACACACACTATTTACAGAGAATAATAATGTCTAATTTAATTAATCTCAAAAAACTTACAGCTAATTCTTTAATTGGACTTATTTTAGCAAGTGGCTTAGTCATTGAATCTGGTACAAGAAAAGCAATTGCAAGATCTTGTGATAACAATGGTCATGGTAATAATGGCGATATCGTGATTACTGTCTCATCAGGGAGAGAAGTTTTATTAACCAAATTCGATCCTAGTAACCCAGGCAACGGAAAGAAAATAAACAGAGTAATCAGAGATTCTAACCCAGGTATTTCTAAGAAAGATCGTATAGAAGCAAAAGAAACAATATTACTAGGTGAAGGTCAATATGACTACGAACGTCTTCCAACGAATGGTGTTGACAGTGATTGCGACGGGATTGACGATTATGACGAAGTTGGAAGTGATATCAATAATCCTGTAGATACAGATGGTGATGGCACTCCTGACTTTTTGGATACTGACAGTGATAATGATGGTATTTCTGATAGTAACGAAGGAAGAGGAGACACCGATGGAGATGGTATTCCTGATCATTTAGATGCTATTAATAATAGTACCAATAACACAGATGAGACTAATAATAATACCAATGGTACAGATAGTAATAACAATAACGGCACAGATGTTTTTGGATTAGAATTGCGTTATCTTGATTCTGCTTTCCAATGCGGTAGCAATGACAATCGACAAGCAGATATCAAAGTTGAGGTATATGACAAAAATAATAACCTTATAACAACTCTCTCTAAAGGCGATACTTATACATCTACTGATTTTGATTCAATAGAAGATTTAGAATTTGATTATAGAATTTATGACTTTACCCATTGTGGCTGGAGTAATGGGGAGCGACAAGGAGTTGGGGGCTCTGAATTATTAGGTGCTAACGATACAGTACCCGATGTAGGTGGATATTCTGGTCAGGCTTCCATTAGAGAAATGCTTGGTGATTTAGATAGCTACGAAGAATTGTATCTAGTAGAACTAGGAACTAGTAACCGCAGGAGTGCTGCTTACGATTTGCAGGATGTTGTTTTAGTAGTTGATAATAATCCTCAAGCTTTAACTCCCACTTCTGGAGTTACGGTATCAATTGAAGCACCAGGAGTTCAAACTTCCCAATTACCTAGCAACGATTACTATGTAATTGATTTTAACGACCAACCTAATGGTACAGAAGGCTTTAGTTATACCAACAACGGTACGACTTATACCTATAGCAGCGACCTAGACGTTAAAAATGCCAATCAGTGGGGTGGTGCAGATGGTTCAAAATTTATTACCCAAGCACCCGTTAAATCCATTAGAAGTTATAAAGTAAATATCGACCAAGACCAAAAATATTTCGGTTTTTGGTGGTCAGCAGGAGACCCTAAGAACAAGATAACTTTCAAACATCAAGGTAAGGAAGTTGCTGTCTTCAAAACACAAGATTTAGTTGGTTTTATCAAAGATTCTGGTCTTGATAATACATCAGCTTACTATGGAAATCCTGCCTATAGCGGTAATGATACAGGACACAGAAATGAGCCGTTTAGCTTTGTCAACGTATTCTTTAATGATGGAGTATATGATGAAGTTGTTGTTGAAACTTTAACGGCAGGTGGTGCAGCCTTTGAATCGGATAACCACACTTTCTCAGCTACACAACAACCGATTATCGGAACAGTTATACAAAATACAGACCCCGACTCTGACTATGATGGAATAGTTGATAGCCAAGATACCGCTCCTAATAATCCAGATAGAGATAATGACGGGTTGCTAGATGGTAATGACGCAGCACCTGATAATCCAGACAGAGACAATGACGGATGGCTAGATGGTGAAGATACTGACCCAGACGATCCCAACAATGACCAGGATGAGGATGGTATTCCTGATCTTGTAGAAATGGGAGACCGTAATAATCCTACCAACAGCGATCAAGGTCTTCAAGAAGATGGAACTCTCCATCCCGACCCTGATTATAGTGATGGAACTCCTGATTATCTAGATCCTGACAGTGATAACAACGGTATTCCTGATAGCGTAGAAGCAGGAAGTGATCCGACTAATCCCATAGATAGCGATAATGATGGAACTCCTAACTTCCAAGATCCCGATGATGACAATAACGGAATTATTGATGTTAAGGAAATTGGCGATGACCCAGATAATCCCCTTGATTCTGATCAAGATGGTATTCCTAATTATCTAGATACAGATGATGATGATAACGGAATTCTTGATAGCGTAGAAATTGGAACTGATGAGATAAATCCTCCTGACTTTGATCAAGATGGTATTCCTAACTATCTAGATACAGATGATGATAATGATGGCATTCCTGATAGCGTAGAAATTGGGACTAATTCTCAAAATCCTTTAGACACTGATCAAAATGGAAATCCTAACTATCAAGATCTTGATAGTGATAACGATGGTATTCCCGATAGTGAAGAGGGACAAGGAGACAGAGATCGTGATGGCATTCCTAATTATCTTGATAACAACAATGTAAATGATTTAAGTGATGGCGACGACGATGATGATGGTATTCCTGACTCCTTAGAAATAGGAGAGAATCGTATGAATCCTCTCGATAGCGATCAAGATGGAGATTATGATTATCAAGATATTGACAGTGATAACAATGAAATTCTTGATCGTGAAGACAACCTCATGGATACCGATGAAGATGGAACTCCTGACTTCCAAGATCCTGATGATGATGGTAATGGTATTCCTGATGTGACAGAAATTGGTGGTGATCCTAACAATCCATTAGATAATGACAAAGATGGAACTCCTGATTTCCGAGATACTGATGATGATAATAACGGAATTCCTGATGTGACAGAAATTGGTGATAATGAGCGAGATAATTATGGCTACGATTTAGACGGTGATAATCGTAATGACATTTATCCTAATGACCTTGATGAAGATGGTATTCCTGATTATCTAGATGCAGATGATGATGGTGATGGTATTTCCGACAGTTTAGAAATTGGTAATGATCCTACTCAACCAGTTAATACTGATGCAGAATATGAAAACCCTAGTAATTATCTTGCTGATTATCAAGACCTAGACAGTGATAATGATGGTATTTCTGACAGTGTAGAAGCCACAGGCAATCCTAGCAATCCTGCTAGTGAAAAAGATAATCCCATTGATTCACTTGTTGACACCGATCAAGATAATACTCCTGATTATCAAGACTTTGACAGTGATGCTGATGGTATTCCTGACAGTCTAGAAGCAGGAAGCGATGATCCTGATAGTCCAGTCAATACCGATGCAGAAGATCTATACTCTAGTAATGATGACAATCTTCCTGATTACCGAGACCTTGACAGTGATGGTGATGGTGTTTCTGACAGTGTAGAAGCCACAGGCGATCCTAATAACCCTGCTAGTGAAAAAGATAATCCCATTGATTCATCTAGGGATCTTGAAGACAGTAATAAGGATAAGACTTTTGATTATCAAGACCCTGAAACAGATCCTGATCAAGATGGTATCTTTGACATTATAGAAGGCACAACAGAAAATACTGATCCTGATACTGATGGTATTCCTAATTATTTAGATAATGATAGTGATGGTGATGGTATTCCTGACGATCTAGAAGGTACAGAAGATACTGATACTGATGGTACTCCTAATTATCTAGATACTGATAGTGATGGTGATACTATTCCTGACCGTGTAGAAGCCACAGGCGATCCTAATAATCCTGGTAGTAACACTAATCCCGTTGATAATCCTAATAACAGTAATGATGATCGTACTCCTGATTATCTAGAAACTGACAGTGATGACGATGGTATTCTAGATA
>JASJDB010000078.1 GCA_030065315.1 Xenococcaceae cyanobacterium MO_167.B52
CTGGCTCTTGATGCTTGGCTAGACTATCAGCACGTCAACTTGCGTAATCCCCTAATGGCTTCTAATTGGGTAGCAGTTTGCCGAGGTGGAGAGTTAGTAATGATGTTAGCTATCTATGCCGAAGAAAACCGCAGCCACAGATACCGACAACTTAAAGAATGGCTCAAAACTCATTTGTCTAATGGCTATGGGGAATTAGGATTATCTCAAGAAGGAATTGGTTATACAGGTTATTCAGGTATCTTTCTCCTGCCAGCAGTTTATGCACTTCGGAGTGTTGGCGATCCTGAGTTAGATAGCTATTTTCAGAATATAGATTTCTGGAAACTAATTATGTATGCTGGAGCTTTCTTGATGGATAAGAATACAGAGCGTGAGTTTCTTCAATCAGGAGTTTCCCATTCCGGCATTATTGATGAAGGATGGGCAAGTTTACTATTAGGTTCAGTTTCCCCCTCCCAGTTGCCTTTTTATCGCTATTTCTATGATTATCATATGGGTGTTCATGCCCCTGGTACTCCTAGAGAAAAATTTGATGAGCGTCGGGGTGCTACGGTTTGGTCACTAATTTATTATCCAGAAAGTGCGCCTTCTTTTGACCCCACTGGAATATATCCCCCAGCCATTAGTGATCAAAAAAGAGGGGCTTATTTTTTTCGTAATCGCTGGCAGGATGAAAATGATATCTTACTTTCGATTATGTCCGATCTTGACCATCATGGAAATGCTTGGGATCAATCAGAAGCTTTTCAGCTAGGTTTATTAGCATATCAAAGTCGTTTTATTGGGGGTCCAGGAAAAGAACGAAAACCTCCCTTTTATAGCAGTCTGTTAGTGGATGGCAAGGCTAATGTTCCAGGAAAAAAAACAGGTCAACAAAAATTGTTCGCGTGTTTCTCTGATGGGGGATATGTCATTGTTGACGGTGGAGAAAAATATTCGGGTCTTGGTTTAACTAATGTTGAAAGGCATTTATCGGTTAAGTTTAATCAAAATACTGGTACAGCAATTATTACTACACTAGATAAAATTCAGGATGATGAGGCTCATGATTACACTTGGCAACTTAATTTAGGAAATGAGACCAATGATGGTGGTATTATTTCTTCTGTTGGCAAAGAAAACAGTCTAAATATTTTTGTGCTTCGTGGCAAGAATAATAGTTATCTCAAAGGATGGATCATACATCCAAATCCAGTAACAGTAATTGTTGGTGACCCTCTACAAGTGCAAGTTTCTGGCTCTAATACTAATATTTGGATTGTCATGATGGTTGGGCAAGGAATTCCTCCTCTAGCAACTTTAGAGGGAACAGGCATGGAAACTCAACTAAAAATAGATAATACTCTAGTTGATTATAATTCTCAAAACGCTCGCCTAAATATATCAAATCTGGTTGACTGAGCCTATTTTTTTGACAGTCTACGGGTTAAAACTTCGCAGATTCTTGAGCTTTTAGCGATCGCTATGCGACGAACCAATGCCGAGGGCTGGCAGCATGATATCATTTCCCTTTAAATTTGCTACAGATGACTAAACTGATTATGAAGAAAGTTCCTTAAGCTGTCGTCGACTTGTCGTGCAATTGAACCAGCCCACTGGCGATGGAGAGACTCAAATCGCTCTGTTGACTAATTTACCTGAGACCGATGCTCCTTCTCTATTAGTAGCCCAATTCTATATGAATTTTCGCGAACTAAGTCGGCTTTTTAACTTTTCCTTCTGTGTCTAACTTCAGTTCAGAAATATTATTGATAGCTTGATTAAGTTGATTGAGACTTGTCTCAATTATTGAGAATCACTTCTTTTGGCTCACGCCACCTTGACTGGGCTGGGTCTAGAACTTAAGTTTAATTCACTTTAGTAGGATGATGAGTAATGCAGTTTCTTGTAGCAGTTCACTCTTTCTAGATATTCTTAAGACAGAGAGATATCTCGAAGGAGTCCCCATATACATCAAGTAATTTATTTTTTTCATAAACCTTTATAATCTATGGTAAAAATTTGGTTTGTAGAGTATTTATTCTGATTATAATTTTTTGATATGGATACAACAGATGATTAAAACTAAACAAAAGTTATTTTTAAAATTTATATTCTTGTTGACAGCAGTATTTTTAGGAATTATTCAAGCTTGGAATAACCGTTATACCTTATCTACAGGAGATGCAATTTCATACTTAGATATTGCAGATGCTTATTTTGCAAGAGATTGGAATAATGCTATCAATGGATATTTTAGTCCTCTTTATTCTTGGATTTTAGGCATATTTATTCATTTATTACAACCCTCAACTTATTGGGAATTTTTTGTTGTTAAAATAACTAATTTTTTTATTTTTATGTTAAGTTTGATCTGCTTTGAACTACTGCTTAGGGAATTTATTTTTTATTACTATAAAAGAATCAAAAAAATCAACAATCATCTTCCTCTACCAGAATGGTTTTGGTGGATATCTGGCTATACATTATTCCTTTGGGCATCACTAAAATGGATAGGAGTAAATACTGATACCCCAGATATGTTAGTCTCTGCCATAGTATATTTAGCAACAGCTATAATTTTACGAATCTATACAAAATCAGATAAATGGTTTAATTTTGTAGGTCTTGGTATAGTTTTGGGCTTAGGATATTTGGCAAAAGCAATTATGTTTCCTATGGCTTTTATTTTCATGGGAATTAGTTTGTTCTCTATTAATCTTCGTAAATCCATCCCAAAAGTAATACTAACTTTTTTTATTTTTGCTGTAATAACAACCCCCTTCATTTTAGCAATTTCTGCCACTAAAGGTCATCTGACATTTGGTAATGCTGGCAAACTAAACTATGCTTGGTTAGTTAGTCCAGGAGGAATTTCCAATCATAATTGGCAAGGAAAACCTCCTGGTAGTGGAATTCCTAAACATCCAACAAGAAAAATTTTTACTGACCCTACAGTGTATGAATTCGCTACTCCTATAGCTGGAACTTATCCTCCTTGGCATGATCCATCTTATTGGAATGAAGGTTTAAAATCTACGCCTAATTTATTGAAACAGATACAAAGAATTACAAAGCATCTTGGAGTTTATTACAGTGTATTTATTGGGGGTTTCTTATTTTATTATTCAATTTTGGTGATTTTTAGTGGAAAATTATGGCTTTCTGTTCGAGAGATAATTGGTAATTGGAGATTACTTATTCCTGCTGGTGCTGGTTTATGTAGTCTGATGCTAATTCATGTTAGACCTAGATTAATTGCCAGCTTTTGTGTACTTCTGGCAATGGGAATTTTTGGTAGTTTAAGGCTGCCAGATTCCGATCAGTCTAAAAGATTTTTGATCGGTTTGATTTTAGGATCTCTCTGTTTATTTAGTACTCAATTTAGTGATTTATCTGTAAATGCAGGAGAACATATTAATTGGAAAATTGCTCATAACTTAAACAATTTAGGTCTTAATCCAGAAGATAAAATAGCGATTTTGGGAAGTTATCGGGTAGGTAAATCATATTATTGGGCAAGATTAGCGAGATTTAAAATAGTTGCAGAAATTCCTAATATTAATGAATTTTGGAGTGCTAGTGAACAGAATAGGAATGAAATTTATCAGGCAATTGTCAAAACTACTGGGGCAAAAGCAATTATTCAAAAACCTCAAGCACATAGTCCTTTGGATTATATAAATGTACCAGGTTGGAAAAAAATTAAAAATTCTAATGTCTATATTTATTTTTTACCAACAATAGAAACTTTAAAATTTGACCTAGATTTAAAAAATAAGTAAATTTAAGCCAATGACTAAATTGATTATTCAAATTCCCTGTTACAACGAAGAAGCAACATTGGGATTAACCCTGTCTCAACTACCACGACATATTGAAGGAATCGATCGAGTAGAGTGGCTAATTATTAATGATGGGAGTCGCGATCGCACTGTAGAAGTTGCCCAAGCCTGTGGGGTGGATCATATCGTAAATTTTAAGCATAATCAGGGACTAGCCAAAGGTTTTATGGCTGGTATCGAAGCTTGTCTCAAAGCTGGCGCAGACATTATTGTTAATACGGATGCAGATAATCAATACTGTGCTGATGATATTCCTAAACTAATTCAACCCATATTAGAAGGAAGAGCCGAGATTGTGATTGGTGCCAGACCAATTCAAGAAATTAGAGACTTTTCCCCCCTTAAAAAATTCCTTCAAAAGTTAGGCAGTTGGGTAGTCAGAATTGCCAGTAAAACCGACATTCCTGACGCACCTAGTGGTTTTCGTGCTATCAGTCGTAAAGCAGGTTTAAGACTTAATGTCTTCAATGAATATACCTACACCCTAGAAACGATCATTCAAGCAGGACAAAGAGGAATGGCGATTACCTATGTCCCGATCCGTACTAATGGTTATTTACGCCCTTCGCGCTTAGTTAAAAGTATTCCCGCATATATTCAGCGATCAATTATTACAATTGTTCGCATCTTTATGACCTATCGTCCTCTCCAGTTTTTTATGATGTTCGGTAGCATTCCATTTAGTGCAGGATTGCTACTATGTATGAGATGGTTATTGCTATTTTGGGGGATTATTGGCGATGACCCGGCTAAACCTCGGGTTCCCAGTCTGATTTTAGCTGCAATTTTAATTTTAGTTGGATTTCAGTTGTGGATATTTGGTTTAGTTGCCGATTTGATGGCAGTAAATCGTAAGTTACTAGAGGATATTCAACTACGTTTGCGACGCAGTGAGTTAAAGTCACAGCAAGAAGAAAAACAACAAAGCTTCAGGACATAATACTAAATCCTGTTTAAATACAACACTTTAAATTTGTGAGAATTTAGAATTCAGAATTTAGAATTCAAAATTCAGAAAAGTTTAAGCTAATTTTATGCTTTAAATTAAAAGTATACTTTGGTAAGCGGATTTAGTATAAGACCAATTCCCCAAAAAGGGATTATAAAGCGCCAGCAGCAGTTTTATCCAATACACTAGCACTCAGATGAGTTGTAATATTAATTGCTTGCAATACAGGCTGACCTGTAACACCTTGAGGATAATCAATAACTGTCACTGCTCCGTTACCCTGTTTAATATTCCAGAAATTCTCAGGTTTTAAACCTAGTAAATAGCAAACAATAACTTTGTTAATTGCATCGTGAGCCACTACGATACCAGTACGAGGAGACTGGGAATTACTGTAGGTTGCAACAATCTTATTCCAGGCTATTACTGCTCGATCCCAAACCTGTTGTAAGTTCTCCCCTTCTGGCATTTGGACAGTTTCAGGAGCATCTTTCCACTGTTGTAATAAGCCAGGAAAATCTGCTTCAATTTCAGATTCTAGCTTTCCTTCCCACAAACCATGACAAATTTCAATTAATTCGGAGGTAGTTTTAAGACTCACTTCTGGATGATGTTCGAGAATAATCTCCGCAGTTTCTTTAGGACGAGACATAGAGCTAGATACAGCAAAGTCTAGGGGTGCATCTTTTAAAAATTCCCCTGCCTTTCTCCCTTGTGCTTTACCATTTTCATTGAGGGGAATATCTCTAATACCTTGAAAACGAGATTCCTTATTCCATTGAGTCTCGCCATGACGTACTAGTAATAGACGAGGTCCTTGATGGGGTTGACGATAGGAAGGAAGAGCTACCCCTAGATGGGAAGTTTGATTGAGAGACTCAATTTGTACTCCCTCATCAAAATCACCTGCAAAATTAAGAATATTAATGCAGCAATTAGACTGTTGAACAGAATGATATTTTTCTGGGGGAATACCCACAGCACTCATAATTAGGCAGCGATTAATGCCATTGTGTGCCGTAATTAGAAGAGTTTTTCCGACATACTGAGGGATAATGTGTTGCCAAAATTCCTTGGCTTGTTGATAGAGAGATAAGACGGGATAGTGTTCCCTACCATCTTCTAGAAGCATTTTGAATTTATGAGGCTGTTGCTTCCACATCCCATAGTCATTAGGGTATTTTTCAGCTACTTCTTGTTTAGTTTGTTTCTCCCATAAAGGTAAATCCACCTCCATAAGTTGATTAGTAGCATTTAACTCAGGAGGATTTTCCAGAGATGAATGGATAATTTCGGCTGTTTTTTTGGCTCTCTTGAGAGGACTACAATAGAAACCGTCAATTTTAATACCTTGTAAAGCTTGAGCAACTTTTTTAGCGTCTGCAATGCCTAACTCAGTTAAGATTGACTCATCGCAACGACCTTGAATCATTTTTTTTGCATTATAAGTACTTTGTCCGTGACGAACGATAATAACGCGAGTAGCCAATCTATTAATCCTCTCAGTTTGATAAATTATCCTCAGCTATTTTAGCTTGTAAGCTGCTAGTATTAACTAATTTTGGTCAAGGAATCAACATTACTGAGGAATGCTAAATACTCAATGCTTTTTGGAGTCGAACCCAAAAAGTTTTGATCGTTTTGTTTACTTCATGACGAAACATCCATTTTTGAAACTCTCGTTCGTATTTCTCCCCTTGGGTTTGAAAAGTGTTCCAAGCGTCAGATGCTACACCTAATCCCCACAATAAAGCAACATATACAAACCAGCCTAAATTTGCTGGGGTTAGCAAGTGAACGAGTAAGATAAAAGTGTTAACAATGAGATATCTAGCTAATTTTTGTTTAAAGCGATCGCGTTTGTATAAATTAAATGCTTGACGATTCTGGTCTATCTCTTTACGCTCTAACCAATCTTGCTCCGCAGCTTGGATTGTTGTAGTATCAATGTCTAAATCTGCTGCAATTTCCCACAGTTGTTGTCTGGTCAGTTCGTCTTCTTCTCCCTTACGAGCCAAGGCAATTTGTAAAATTTGTTGAACATCCTCAGAATCGTAAATTTCGGGATATTGTAGAGGGGGATTTGTCATGGCTTTTTTTATATCTCCACTTTACTATTATGCCTGAATAAATCTAGTTGCAACCGAACAAAATAAGACGGTTTTTACTATACGTTATAATCCATGAGATATTGTTACTTTTCGTTACAATATTTTTAATTACAAACTGAGGGAATTGTTATCAGGTTCCCTTTCACAATAGGAGATTTTCCTATGAATGATAATAATAATATTCGTATTGGAAATTTATTTGGTATCCCATTTTATATTAATCCTTCCTGGTTTTTTGTTTTAGGATTAGTAACCTTAAGTTACGGCGGAGAACTAGCTAACTTTCCCCAATTAAATGGTATTATTCCCTGGCTCTTGGGTTTAGTAGTAGCAATTTTATTATTCGCTTCGGTTCTGGCTCATGAGCTTGGTCATAGTTTTGTAGCGATCGCTCAAGGGATTCAAGTTAAATCTATCACTTTGTTCCTCTTTGGTGGTTTAGCTACCCTAGAAAAAGAATCGGAAACCCCTCTACAGTCTTTACTAGTCGCGATCGCAGGTCCTTTAGTAAGTTTACTCCTATTTGGCATTTTTCTAGGAATCGGTAATAGTATTCCTCTAAATCCACCTTTAAAAGCCATTATCTCTCTGTTAGCTGCGATTAACTTGGCTTTAGCTCTATTCAATATGATTCCTGGCTTACCTTTAGATGGAGGAAATGTCCTCAAATCTATTGTGTGGAAGATTACAGGAAACCCCAATAAAGGTATTATTTTTGCAGGTAGAGTGGGCCAGGCTTTTGGTTGGTTAGCAGTTGGAATTGGAGTGTTAGCTGTTCTGGGTATTAGTCCCATTGGCAGTTTTTGGACTTTATTAATTGGTGGGTTTTTATTACAAAATGCGGGCTTTGCTGCCCAGTCTGCCACTATACAGGACAAATTAGACCAATATACTGCTAAAGATGCGTTAATAGCTAATAGTCCCATTGTTCCCATTAATCTTACTCTAAGAGAATTTGCTAACGACTATGTTATCGGCAAACAGCAATGGCGCAAATTTCTAGTAGTTAATGAATTTCAACAGCTATTAGGAAACATTGTCACGGATGATCTAAAACAGATCCCTACTTCTCAGTGGACAGCAACTACCATCGCAACTCTAGTCAAACCTCTAGAAAAATTAGAAACTGTCAAATCAGACCAATCCTTACTAGAAATAGTCAAATTAATTGAAACTCAAAAGATTAAAGAACTAGTTGTAGTAACAGAAGAAAATCTGGTGTTGGGAATCATTGACAAGCCTTCAATTCTGCAATTGTTACAGAAAGACGTAAATGCTAACAATCAAAATAAACCAGAGTTAGCTGCATCAACTCAAGTAGAATAAACCCAGTTAATTTTAAAACTATGGAGGAATAATTGAGCAATTATTCCTCCATTTTTCTTTATTATATTTACTTACACTCACCTATTTAGATGCTGCTCGTTGCGCTCTAATTTCTTGTCCCAAAGCTTTAATTGCCCTAGAAAATTGTGGGTCTTCAGAAGTACCAATTAAAGCGCGATCGCTTTGTAATTTCTTCCGTTGAGAATCCTTAAGCTCAACTATAATATCCGGGGGAATTCCCTCTTTATGAATATCTCGACCACTGGGAGTAAGATACTTGGCAATAGTAACAGCCAAACCCGAACCGTCTCCCAAAGGACGTACTGACTGCACTAACCCTTTACCAAAAGTTTTGGTGCCTACTAAAACTGCCCGACCATTATCTTGTAAAGCTCCAGACAAAATCTCACTAGCACTAGCAGAGCCTCCATCAACTAAAATAGCCAGGGGTTTATCAGTTAAAGCACTATTATTTGCCCATTTGCGCTCCCTTTCTCCTCCTCGGTCAACCGTAGAAACAATAGTTCCTTCTTTAAGCCACATCCGAGCAATATCAATACTAGAATAGAGCAGCCCACCAGGATTGGAACGTAAATCCAAAATATAGCCCACAACTCTTTCTTTTTCCAAGTCTCGAATTGCTTCTCGCATTTCTTTGGAAGCTTGGGCGCTAAATTGAGTTAAGCGAATATAACCAACTTTACCAACAGAAGTATCTTCGCTACTAGCCTTTACAGGGTGAATTTTGATTTTAGCTCTGGTAATTTCATAATCTCTGGAACCGCTTGCCCTTTGGATGGTAAGAGTTACCCTGGTACCAGGCTTACCCCTAATTAATTTAACGGCTTCATTAACATCCATCCCTTTAGTATCTGTGCCGTCAATTTTGGTGATAATATCTTTAGCCAAAATTCCAGCTTTGAAAGCAGGAGTTTCTTCGATGGGAGATATGACAATTAGCCGATCAGTTTCTTCGTCTTTAGCAATTTGGATTCCTACCCCTGTTAGTTCTCCAGAAGTATCAATTTTCATATTCTTGAATTCTTCTGGGTTCATAAACCTAGTGTAAGGGTCGCCTAGTTGCTCCAACATCTCGCGAATGGAATCATAAGCTTCTTCTTTATTAGAATAGGAGCGTTCTAGATACTCTGTGCGAACTTCTTGCCAATCACGACCATTAAAACTAGTATCTACATATTGATGATTAATGATTTGCCAAACTTCATCAACTAAATTTTTCGGCTCATTATCAATAAAAGCCTGACTTTGGGACAAATGTATACCTGCTCCCGTCACTGCTACAGTGGACAGGGCAAGTGCTGTTGTCCCTAAAATCAGTCCGTGTTTTGTAATTACCATAGGATAAATATATAGTGTGAATAAAAGACTATATGGATATAATAAAGCCTAATCTATCATAGGTGACATTAAGGGGTGTGATACGACGGGGAGAGA
Source organism: Xenococcaceae cyanobacterium MO_167.B52 (assembly GCA_030065315.1). GTDB lineage: Bacteria > Cyanobacteriota > Cyanobacteriia > Cyanobacteriales > Xenococcaceae > JASJCP01. The sequence goes on from JASJDB010000078.1 coordinate 9,669, forward strand.
TGCTCCTGGTAAGTGTTTACCTCATAGATTGTCCCTTGTCTTGCCAAAAAAAAACCAAAATTTAACATTTTTGAAACTAATGGCTGTTCCTTATTCACCTACCCTTAAAATTAAATCCGCTTTACTAAAGCAGCAGAAAGAGCAATGGCAAAAACGCTTTTTATGGCGTTCTATTTTGCTCACTAGCCTGGTTAGCAGCTTACTAGCCATTACAATTATACCCCAGGGAAAAATCAAACATCCGAATCAGGTACAAATTAAAGGAACAGAATTAGTAACTAATTCTACAATTTATCGCCTCCTAAATGTGCCATATTCTCAGTTTATTTGGCAAATTCCTACTCATAGATTAAGTCAAAATTTAGAGTCGATCCCAGCCATTGCTGATGTTAAAATCAGCAAGAAAATTTTTCCTCCCTTATTACAAATATTTATCGAGGAAAGAAACCCTGTAGCCCTAGCAGTATCCCAATCAACAAGTGATTGGGGCTTTTTAGATGCGGAAGGAATTTTGCTTGACCCCCAGTATTACGAACCTAATAGGGGGAAAATTCTGGTATCTCAACTCAAAGTAATTAATTTTGATCCTAGCTATGCTTCCCTTTGGTCGGAGATTTACTCCTTAGTCAAAAGTAATCCTAATATTCGAGTCAAAGAAGTGCAGTGGGATAAGTCTGGTAATTTGTATCTCAAAACCGATTTAGGGAAAGTTTACCTGGGTTCAGATTCGTCTCGTTTGCCAGAACAGTTTGCTGCGATCGCAAATCTCAAAAATTTACCTAAATATCTCAATCCCAGTGAGATTCATTATATCGATTTGACTAATCCAGACCGCTACTCGATTCAAAAGTATTCTCAGAAATAAACCATCAAAGATTAGCACTGATCGCTTCTTGGAAACGAATTTCATCTCGATGAGGATCTACTCGGCTCACTTTTAGATCTATGCGATCGCCCAATGTTACGGGGCGTTCAAAGCGGTGGGGTAGTTCTAGTCCCAAATCTTCGATTAAAATCATCCCCAAATCTTCGTCTTCTCTGAGCCAGCGCAGCACCAGAGCTTGCCAAACTAAGTGGGAGTTACGGCGTAAATACTCTAATCCCCAATAGCGATTTGTTTGCCTTTCAACTAGAGTTGCCTCATAAGCAGAACTGCCTACACTGTAAAGGATTTCCTGAAGATCTTCTTTGGGGAAAGGTAATTGATCACCCCTGAGATGGGCTTTTAATTGAAAATGAACTAGGAGGTCAGTATAACGACGAATGGGAGAGGTAACTTGGATATAGTTGTCTAGACCTAAACTAGCATGACGCAGGGGACTAAGGCTCATTTCACTGCGAGGCATACAGCGACGCAAGGCACAGTAGCGCACTGGACCAGCTGGCAATTGCAATAATTCCTCTTCTGGAGGTAATTCTGGCTGTGGTTGTCCTCGAAAAGGTAAGGGTAAATTGTGTTCTTTGCCATATTTACCTGTTACTTCCCCAGCTAAAATCATCATTTCCGCTACTAGCTGGCGAGATTGGGAGCTTTCTAACAATTCAATAGTTATTTCTTCATCTTTAACTTTAATAGATGATTCTGGCATTCTAATTTGAATCGAACCTTGACTCTTACGCCATTCTTGGCGTAGCAGTGCAGCTTTTGCCAGTTCAGCAATTTCCCGCTCGTTAGTCAGTCCCAACTCCAGCATTTCATCAACATCAGCATAGGTTAGGCGATAGGTTGGTTTAATTAAGGTAGGGGTGATGGTGTAGTCTTCAATTGCCCCCATTGCATCGAGAATGACCCCAAAGCTGATAGCATAGCAAGTTTGACCTTGTACTAAGCTCATGGGACCTGTTGCTAACTCTGAGGGAAACATCGATATCATCCCCGTGGGAAGATATAGAGTTGTGCTACGGCGACGAGCTTCTAAATCTAGTTCATCTCCAGGGACAACAAAGCGTGTGGGATCAGCTATATGAATCCAAAGACGGATTTTCTGACCATCTTCGATATATTCGATGCTTAAACCGTCGTCTATTTCAGTGGTACTCTCATCATCAACAGTATAAACCTTGAGATGGGTGAGATCGAGACGATCGCTTTCTGGTTCGATTGATAACAGTTGAAGATGAGATCGCGTCACATCAAGTACCTTTTGTGGGAAGTTTACTGGGTAAGAACTGCGACGTAGAAATAAATTTTCATGTTCGCTCCACCATCCAATTTGCACTAGTAACTTAAATACAGCTTGGGGGTCAAAACTTTGTTTAAGACTTGCCAAAATCTCTTTAGCAGATTGATGGTCTTGATCTGGGTATAGAGGAATTTTGGAGATTGTTTCTAAACGAGCGCGATCGCTCTCTGTCCAATTGATTTTTTTGCCATCTAATGCTGCTTGTAGATGCAATAAAAATTCTGCTTTTTCTCGATTCTTCTGAATTTCTACTTCTTGCTGATGTTTGATTTGTTCTACTTGAGACTCTGAACGGGGTTCATAGCTATCCCCTTTTCTTTTGAAATAGATTTTGTCTTGACTTAACAAACTATGGGCAGCATAGCAAGCTGGTGGGGTTTGCTCGGAAAACAGCAGTTCTGCCATTTGCTGCGGAGTAGTCTTGGAGCCATCTTCTATCAATATTTCCCAAGCTATTTCTAAACTATCGGGATCGAGATAGGATTCAACGCTGTTGAGGAATTCAGGTATATCAGATGGTATATAAGAGCCACCCCCAATGGTGTACTCAACCTTTTGGGGGCGTATTTTGAAAGATTGACCTTTTTGATCAACAACGATCCAATCTTTTTTGCCTTCAGGGCGTTCTGCTACTGCAAGACGCCTTTCTTCATCTACTCTGAATTCAATCAGTGTTCCTTTTTCCACCAGTTTTTTGCTATTGACATTGATATAACAACCTAGTCTTTAGTCTAGCTTTTCGTCTTGATAATTTATTTTGATTAGACAAAAAAAGTTAGATTAGGACTTAACCTTCTGCGTTGATAAAGGGAAGTAAAGCGACTATTCTGGCTCTTTTCACAGCTCTAGTTAAGTCTCTTTGTTGTTGAGCAGTTAGCCCAGTAATGCGTCTAGGAAGAATTTTACCTCTTTCAGTAATGAATTTTCTTAGTAGCTCTACATCTTTGTAGTCTATGGGGTCACTAGGTTTAATCGGAGAGAGACGTTTGCGATAATATGCCATAATTCCTTAACTAAAATTTCAAGTTTATCAGTGTTTTCAATCAAAAGCGAGTTAAAGCTTATTTGATTTCTTTATGATTGGTATGTTTGTTGCAATGAGTACAGAATTTTTTAATTTCCATTCTTCCTGTGGTATTGCGACGGTTTTTGGTAGTGGTATAACGGGATACACCAGCACTGCGCTTTTGTATATTAGAGCGACATTCAGTGCATTCTAAAGTAATGATGATTCTGGCTCCTTTTTTGCTTGCCATAATTTCTTTTGAGAATTATTGAGATTACCTATAGGTTTAGTTAATATTGACAACTATCAGAGCAAGCCCAGTCGTTTTACTGAGGGTTGTGTCTGACCAGCGCTCATCCGTAACTCCGTTCTTGAAAAGAACGGAAATTAGTGACACGCAATTTAGTATTTTCGCATATTACGTTGGATTTCAGCAAATATTTTTTTGAGTCTTAAGTCTAGAGAAAAACCCCTGGGAGTTTGAACAATCATCGTTTCTGCTAAACGGTCGTGAAAAGCCCTTTCTAAGTCTTGGTCAAAAAAAGCAGGAATACAATCAATAAGAAGGGGAGTTAAAAGAAATAAAAGCAATAACCCGTTAGAAAAGTTATTTAAGCCTAAGAGGGCTAACATTGCGGTAAACCCTAATAATCCTTCCCTTTTGCCCAGAGCAATCAGATCGGGAAGACAATTATAGCGAATATTAATTATTGTCATATCTAAAGCATAGCGACCTAGACTTTGACCTTGATTCCGATCTACGATAATGATCCGCATCAGTAACCAGGCTATAAAAAACACTAACCATTGAGCTGCACCGAAAAATGAACTGACGAACCAGACAGCTAAAAAATCAATCGCAAAAGCTCCCATACGCCTTTCTATAGGGACTCTCGGCAAACGCCTGTAAGTTAATTCGTCGCGATAATCTTCTTCGTACATGATCTTAGGGTCATTGGTAATGATCTTCAGTTGAGTAGTTCATCTGGAAAAGCCGAGGGTGACTTTGTTAAATGTTAAATGTTAAATGTTAAATGTTAAATGTTAAATGTTCAATAGTGTGCTATATCATATAGCGGAAGAATAGTAAAGTTTTCATTTCACCCCATGCAAGCACGTTTCCTCAGCAAATTATCTCTCGCGATCGCATTTCTGGCTATCCCCCAGTTTAGTGATACTACTGCTAATTCTATACTTTGTTCTTCTGCTTTGAGAGCGGAAGAAATAGCAGACTTTGGCAATCCAGGAGAAAATGGTCTGTTGGGTGGCAGAGGCGAAAATGGCAGTAATAGTGACAGTCTCACAGTATTTGCGGATGGCTCACCAATGACCCTAGATTTATCTGGAGCAAATGGCTTACCTGGGGAAAATGGGACAGATGGCAGAGAAGCTGTTTGCGGTGATATGGTGGTAGACTCTCAACAAAATTTGCAGGCTGCTAACGGTGGCAATGGGGGAGATGGGGGAGATGGGGGCAATGGGGGCAATGGCGGAGCTTTAACCATTTATACAACCGATAAAAGTTACTTACAAGATATTTATGTAGTTGCCTCAGGAGGAGCAGGAGGAACAGGAGGAACAGGAGGAGCAGGAGGGGCTGGTTGTCAATGTCCTACCTCCTATTGGAATGAACAAACCTGCACAGGAAAACCTGGTAGTTCTAAGTACAGTTGCACAACTAGTGAATATAAGTGTCGAGATGGATTTGAAGGTAAAAGTGGCAGAAATGGTAGAAATGGCAGAAACGGACGTTTGGGGGTTTTGACTCTAATCAATTTAGACAAATCCTTAGCCCCAGATCAGCCCCAGGCTACTATTAGTCTAGCTCAACTGAAAGATCGAGGATTTACTCTATCCAAGAATGAATGGGAAACTCGCACAGGTGCAGCTTCTTTACTTGCGCCTGGTTCGATTATTGCTGATCAATACCAAGAATTGACCGCTCGTCATGAGCATACTGTCTTGTTAGTTTGGGATGCACCTCAACCAGTGACAGACTTTATGGAACAAAAAGTCACCTTAAAGTTGCAGGGAGAAGATAGTGCTAGTGTCACTTTTCCCGAAACTATGTGGCTAGAAACTAGTGAGTTGGCAAGAGATAATATCACGGAAATTTTTGTATTTAATGCGATACTGGAAAATGATGTTACTAAGCTCAAGAGCGAAGGAATATCGGGAACTGGAGAAAATCTCAAGGTAAGTTTAGTTGATCGGGCTAAAAAATCAGATTTTATAAATACTGATTTTAAGGTTAAGTATCGAGTTAGTAAATCTGTTGATGAAGCTAGATTCCGTCGCGTCTCTGATTATCGGACTAAATATGAAGGAGAAATTCCCGCTAGTCTAATTGAACGGGATGGCGATCGCTTTATCATTAATATCGGTAAGTTACCTATGTCATCGGAGTTTCTCCAAGCAAACACCGCCGTCGAGATACAACTAGTAGCTGATCGCACTTTTGGTGGTAATTCTAAGCAACAGAGAATCACAGTCCGAGACGTTATTACAAGATAATAAGTTTAATAAATTACCAAGCCCTTCGGGCTAAAGTCAGAATTTAGAATTTAGAATTTAGAATTCAGAATTCCTAAAGGATTCCTTTCAGTCTCGAAGCAGTATCCTTTAGGACACCTTCGGATATCAGAAATTGTCATATGATACTAAATCCGCTTACCAAAGTATACTTTATTTTAGGTATTTAAAAGAGAATACATTATTTCATAATGCTCTTCTTCATGTAAGCCTAATTCTTGGCGTAGAGTTTTCAATATCTTCATATTCTTGTTTAAATTTGCCTTATCTTCCAGCAATATTTCTCGCACGATAGAGACATAAACTCGCTTGCGCTCATGATGAGTAGCACCAGGTAAAACTTTAGCCAAGATATATATTTCATCAGAATTAAGCTCTTGTAAGGAACGACCTTGAAGAAATTCAGAAAAGTTGAGGTGGAGTTTTTCCAGTTGTCGTCGTAAAGTACCTGCTAAACGCTCTCTGTTGTACTGTTTACGAGTACGATTTAAAGTTCTATAAAGCCATATTGAGCCTGAAAGAATCACAAAAGCGTCAAATAACCTTACATTACCGATGGGGAGTAAATTGAGACTGGGATGAATCCCGAAAAAAAAGAAACTCCAAAATGAAGTAACTGAGAAAATAGTAAAAATAATGTGCTGCGCTCGTTCACGACTTACTGGATTATTCTGTCTTTTTCTGTAAGCTATGTAGGATTTCTCTAAGCCCACGCCCAACAGGTAACATATATTGATGAAAAAACCAAAAGTAAGACAAACAGCAATAAATTTAGGTATGGGAATAGACTGGTTGAATAAATAAAAACCAGGGGCAAAAATTGTTTCTAACTGGTTTTCTTCATGTGACCAAGCTCCCGAATAGTAATAATACCAATTACCTGCATAGATAAAATGATAAAAATAAAATCCTAAGACTATGCCTAAGTAACCATAGTGAACTAGTCTGCGACCAGGTTGTTTAAGTTCTTCCCAATAAGTTCTTTCTGCATCAATATCAATACAAAAAGATTTACACCCAGTACAAGTATTTTTCTCTCGACCTCTACTATCTACAGTTCTACAAACAGACTGAGTAATCTTCGACTTGGGTTCTTCATGGGCTTTCGATCCTAATAATCCTCTAGGACCAGTTAAAACTGTTTGTACTGGTGCCATAGGACAGAAGTAATTGCACCAGCTTTTTCCTGAGTATAAATAGCCAACAATAATAGCAGCAACAATGGTCAGAACTAAAAATATTCCCAGGCAAGTACGATGGGAATTAATAAAAAGAATTCTCGCTACTAAACCTAAAAATAAAAAGCTAAATTGTACGTATAAGTAGTTCTTTCCTAACCAAGAATTTTCTCCGATTACCACTACCTTATCGTAAATTTTACCAGTTCTTGGGTTTACTACCTTACGCTTACGTTGCCAACCCAAAGCAAGAGGAAGTTGAGAAATGAATGATAACGGACAGATTCGTCGCCAAAATTCGTGACCTAAAACAAAAATGATCGGGATGGAATAGGGGACGATAATTGTCCACCAGATTCTTGCTCCTATTGGGTAAGGCTGTTCAATCAAACATTTTTGCTGAACTTGAACACATTCCTGATAAGTCAAAACCTCAGAAGCAAGACTAAAAGGGCTAGAGGAATTGTTGGGATGTGTTAGTATCGCCGATACAGGATCATAAAATAAGGAAAGAATTAGTAACAACCACCCGATAGCTAGTAGCCATCGAATCTTGTGCATAGTTTTTTCCGAAAATTTAGAGAGCATTAGGTCATTTTGGCTTTATCTTCAGTATTGCTACAGTAGTATAGTGACACATTTGGCAAATTAGATAAAGCTTATTTGGATTAAGTAAATATTAAGGTATTAAAGAATGTTGCAGGATAATATTTCTAACTTCTAACGGGAATAGATCCTGATTTGGTTTTGAAGTAATTAGAAATACTCTAGATCAACATTGACTAGGAATTAACACTAATATAAAAAAGTAAAGGGAAAGATAAACTAATTAGGTTACAAGTATGTTGTATGAGTGATGTATTCCCATAGCCTTTGCTATCTAAATAGACTTGAGTCCTACGCTCCAAGGATAAAATCAGGAATGATACCGATGTCACGGTCTTAACTTCCCGACTATACTACGAACTGCAAAGGCTAAAAATTGCTAATTTACTGTAAGATTCTTGCTTATTCCCATCATTAACATTAATCGGATTGTTCAAGATTCATCAAATACTGCGATCGCAGATATGCCAAGTCTTGCTCAATCTGTGCTTAGAGCATTGAATGCTTATCCTCACTTCGTTATTGTTAGTGGTTATCCTCCCAACAAAGACGGCACGAATCTGGTCAAACTATCTCAAGCTATTTGCCATATTAGTTCCCCGCAATCAATCTTACAAAATTCCACCCCAGTTTCTTTTGCTAAAGTCCGAGTTGATCCAGAGAAAAGCATAACCAAGGGGAGAGTCACCCAATACAGCAGAACCCACTTACCCTTATTACCCCATACTGATTCATCTTACAGGACTAACCCTCACGATTTAGTTGCATTTCAGTGCATTGTGTCAGATAAGGAAGGTGGAAAATCGATCATGATTCCTATAGAACATATCTTAAAAAACCTTCCTCGTGAAACCCTAGAGCTTTTAAGAGATTCTGTATATCCTTTTGGTGACAATCTCTATCCTATTATTTGTGGTGCTATAGGCGATGAGCAGATTCGATACTATCAATCACAAATTGAGCGAACCATCGAAATAGGAGCTTCTCCTTTACCTAGTAAATATGTTACTGCTATCAAAACTTTAAACCAAGTACTCGAAGAATCTGCTCAATCGATTGAGTTTGCTTTGCAACCAGGACAAATTGTGTTGATGCACAATAAAAAAGTACTCCACGGCAGGACAGGATTTTCACCTAACAGCGATCGCTTAATCTATCGAGTTCGTCTTCATCTAGGTAGTGATCAAAACTCCAGTAAAGATTTAATTGTTCACAATAGCACCAGGAAACCCAAGACTTTGCCTAACTCCCCAGAAGTTAATTTCAACCCCAGCAAATTACAACTTAATGAGGTAACTCGGCTCAATATTGAAGGTCAAACGCTATTGAGCAAGGGAAAATTTGCTGAAGCAGTTCCAGCCTTTCTCAATTGCTTAAAAATTTCTCCCGATCATTATGAAAGTGGTCTAGCTTTATCCAGTCTCGCCGATGCTGGAGGAGACCATAAGGCAGCACAAGCTATTCTGCACCAGGTTGCCAGAAGCCATCCTCTGATTTGGGAAGGAAAACCCCAGCCACAGAAGCCAACCATTTTAAGAATTAGAGGGATAGAAGGATCGGCTTATCGCATTGTCCAACAGTCCGATGGTAGTTATAAAAGTCTTCTGAGGGGTGGTCATTTTTCGATTAAAGATTTGATCGTTCAGGAACAATATAACTGGATGATTATGAATCTGTTGGCAGATAATATTGATGGGTTAAAAAGTATTCCTCAGTTTGATTTAATCCTCAATACGATCGCTTGTCCAGATCGTAAACGCACTTCACTACTGGCTGTTGCTAGATTTATTGACCGCTATCCCCATATTCCTGTCATTAACGATCCGCGTCGGGTATTAGAAACAACTCGCGATCGCAATTATATTCGTCTTAATATGATTCCTGGGGTAAGTTTTCCCAAAACCGAAAAATTAACCTGGGATGGGGTTTCATTTGATGCGATCGCTGATGAAATCAGTGGTTTAGGCTTTGTGTTTCCTTTTATTATCCGTCTGGTGGGTTCCCAAACAGGCTCCACTGTCCAAATGATTAACAATAAATCAGAGCTTGATAGCTACTTACAAAATAGCCCCACACAAAAAGAATACTATGTGATCCAATTTCAAGATTGTCGTAATAGCAAAAATGTCTATAACAAAACTAGAATCTTTTTTATCGATGGTAATTTTTATCCTGTAGCTAATCTGTTTAATAACTCTTGGAATGTCCATTCAGGCGATCGCTATAATGTAATGGATAAAAACCAATGGATGCAAGAAGCAGAACAGTCTTTCCTGAACAATCCTCTAGGCTATCTTGGTACCCAAAATTTGGAAAAGCTCCACAAAATTCGCGATCTTGTTGGTCTGGATTTTTTTGGCATTGATTTCACCATACTCCCAGATGGAACACTATTCATCTTTGAATTAAATGCTGCTATGAGACATAACTTTGAGCATGCCACAAATTTCCCCTATACCGAACCCCACTTAAAAAGAATATCTAATGCTTTCAATGCCATGATTCAAAGACGTTTACACACCTAGAACTCACCACTATTGCATATGTATTCTCAATCCCAGCTTTTAGACTTACTAATAGACCTTAATACTGATTCTAGTTCTCATTCTCAAGGAACTTTAATAGACCATCTTCAAAACACTTACGAATTGCTAAAGCAGTGGAATAATCCAAATTATGTCTGTTTAGCTGGGTTATTTCATAGCATTTACGGAACTCAAATTTATAAAAAACAAAGTCTCGGACTACAACAAAGAAATCTCATTAAGGAGGCTATAGGAATAGAAGCGGAATATCTCGTTTATCTTTTCTGTATCATGCACAGAGGTTATTTTTATAATCATCTCCATTCTAATGAAGTAAGAAGTTCGCAAGATGGAACTCATATTTTAATATCCGAGAAAACCAAACGAAACCTATGCGAAATACTAGTGGCGAACGAACTAGAACAGCAAAAACGAAAAATGCAAAAATTAGAGTTAGATAACAATTTATCCAAGCTTAGTTTGAAAATGACCAAAATATCGACAATAATGAGTCGAGTAGAATCTTTTATAAGTGCTGATGCAAAAGAATATTTTAAAGAGAATTTTGAGAAAATCTACTACAACATTTTATCTTCTGGGGTATAATACTAAATCCTGTTTAGATACAACACTTTAAATTTGCGAGAAGTCCTAAAGGATACACCTTCGGATATCAGAAGTCAGAAGTCAGAAGTCAGAAAGGTTTA
>JASJDB010000079.1 GCA_030065315.1 Xenococcaceae cyanobacterium MO_167.B52
ACTACGGGAATCATTTTAGCTATGCGATTTTGGTCGCCAAAATCAATGCCTAATACTCGACCGACATCTTTTAATACCGCCTTAGAAGTCATGCGGTTAAAAGTAATAATTTGGGCAACATTTGCCTCACCATATTTATCAGTAACATATTGAATCATATCCCCCCGACGATCTGGACAAAAATCCGTATCCACATCAGGCATAGACATCCTTTCTGGGTTTAAAAATCGCTCGAATAATAAACCATGATGTATCGGGTCAATGTTAGTAATTTTGAGAGAATAAGCAACTAACGAACCTGCTGCGGAATTATGAATTGCGATCGCATTTCCTATATAAGATGTATCTTCAGGAACGGTAATATCGTAAACTTTTCCTCTATAGTTAATTTCTTCTCTCGCTCTGATTTTGAGATAAATATAATTGTTATCTACAAAAAAGCTATCATTTCTAAAAAACTTTTGCGGTTTAATACCAATTGGGAAGTCCATAAAATCAGCATTCCAATCTAATAATTGTCTTCCCGCCAGTTTTACAGAAAATTCTGGATGCCAGTTAATATTGTGCTTATGTTTTCTAACTATAATTGATGCCCAATAACCAAACCTAGCTAATAATAACCTTAACTGAGAAGCTAATACTTTCGATGTAGTTGTATATCTGATAGTAGTTGTCTTTTCTTTATTCCCAGCGTGACCATCTCCTCGGAAAAGATAAGCAATTAAAATTTTAATTAATTCGGATTTACCATGAGTAATAATCTTGCTGTATATCTGTTTATTATTTGCTCCTTTACCAGACAGAGCAGTTAAGAATTCCCCGACAATTCGAGAGTAACAAATAACCTGTTGAGAATAACGAGTTTTATGAGGAATAATACTAGCATCCAAACCAAAAATGCGGTCTATTAGAAAAACAATTTCACTAGCAGAATTAGTTTCAGCTTTTGATAGTCCAAAACCAACGGCACATTCTCTTTCTCCCAGTCTCGACCATCCTTCAGCAATATAATACCCCAGTAATCGGGCAAAATCTTCATTAAATAGAATATAGCGAGGAATCTTTTTAGTTGCTAAATGATTAGTACCAATTTCATACCAGATAAATTCATTATCAAAATATAAATAGTCTTTTGGCTCGATAAAATCTAGTACATCGAAAAGTATTTCAGATTCAGCAGATGCAACCCTAGGGAAAACCACAAAGTCATTAGGTTTTAGTTTGCCAGCCTCAATCCATTGTAAAGAATAATTTTTAAAAAGTTTTGGTTTACAGTATCTAGTACAGGTAGGTTTACAAACACTAGCCTTTTTAGCCCCATTTACTACACAGTCTTCAGTTTTAATAGCCCAAATCTTGTGATCCTGAGTTAAAGATAACTCGAAATTACTAACTTTTAACTTGACAATTTTTTCATCACAATCATATTCATGTTTGTGAGTAATAGTCTGTAAATTGCCCTGGTGAGTAATAATTTCTTGTCCTACTTTAATATCTTTTATAGCTACCTCTTTACCACCAGATAACATTACCTGGGTATCACCTAAGACACAACCTCTACCAGGTCCAACTGGAATATTATTATCTCTGGCATATTTAATATAGTCCCAAACTACTAAAAAGTAAGTAGAAAATCCTTTTTCCTGCATTACTTTTAGTTCGATTTTGAGTCTTTCTACATAAACAGGATCGAGTTCAGAAATATGAGGACATTTTAGTCTTTCTAATAAACCTTGCCAACTAATTTCTTCTAAATAACTATCAGCAGTATGACCAGCAGGTACGGGGTAATCTGGAATACGGGGTTTACCTAAAATGTTATAGGGTTGAATTTTATCAGCAACTTCTAGAGTATTATTAATCGCCTCTTCAATCACATCATCGGATAAGTGATCGCGAAATAATAATTTCATTTCTTCAGCAGATTTTAAATATTCTGTGCCAGAATAACGCAATCTTTTATCATCAGTAATTTTTTTCTGAGTTAGGATACACAATAGGGCATCATGAGCTTCTACGTCATAACAAGAAATGAAGTGAGAATCGTTTGTCGCAATAATTTTTATATCTAATTCACGAGCAATTTTAACTAGTTCTGTATTAACTATTCTATCTTCTTGCGAACCATGATCTTGAATCTCTAAATAGTAGTCATCTCCAAAAATATCCTTATACCATTTAGCAACTTTTCTAGCTTCTTCTAAATCATTACTGAGAATTCTCTGAGGCACTTCCCCCCCCAAACAAGCACTAGTAACTATTAAACCTTCATGATACTGTTCTAAGAGTTCTTTATTAATACAAGGACGAGCAAAAATACCACTACCTTGATAACCTTTGAGGTGGGAAATAGTTGTTAGTTTAACTAAATTTTTATAGCCTTGAGTATTCTTGGCTAAAACAACTTGATGAAACTTTCTGTGACGTTTTTTCTTTTCCTTGGGATTATATTCAATATCCCCATTAATCACATACATTTCATTGCCAATAATTGGCTTAATACCTTTACGTTTACATACTTTAATCAGTTCGATCGCGCCATACATTACTCCATGATCGGTTAATGCGATCGCTGGCATTCCCAATTCTAAAGCCCGATCAATTAAAGCTGGTATCTGAGATGCACCATCGAGTAAGCTGTAGTCACTATGGATATGTAAGCCGACAAAGGACATAAATTTAGTTAGCAGGTATTAGTAAACAAGTATTAATTATTAACTATTTTTCAGAGCTACGGAGATGAGGAATAAAAATATTTACCTTAGTATTCGCAACTAAAGGTTACAGTCGAAGATACTCCGCCTTAAAAGGACCTGGGCTTCCTCTGATTTCGTAAAAATGTATCCCCTCAATACTAGAAAACTAGTTTTCAACATCAGTAAGTAGGTTTTCTACCAAACTAAGGGTATTCAAAATTTCAGTTACCCCTCTAGCATCCTGTTGAGATTTTAAATTAATTGGTTTATAAAAATCTTTGAATAGACAATTTTCAGGCAAACTAAAAACAGGTCGCATTTCATCGCTAGTAATTTTAAATGCAGGAGTTTCGTAAGTAAGGTAGCGGGCTTCTAATATTAGTCCTTTAGCTGCTCCTCCTAACCTACAAGAAGCAATTGGTCTGAATTGTTCAATTCCACCCGAGAGGCTATCGTAGCTAAAACTGCGTCTTAACTTATTTAGTCGTTCGTAAACTTCTGTAGGTAGCTGAACTAATTTGCCATCAATTTTTAGTGAAAAGCGATCCCCAATAGCTCTGGAATTAGGATCAATATTATTGCCATAGAACTGAATCTCTTTGGTGATAGTGTTATCAGATGTATGTTTGAGGTTTAACAACAATACTTGTTCTGCCTTCACAACATTAGAAAATATGGTCAAACTAGAAACTAGAGAAAAGCTCAGACTAATCAAGAAATTTGTACTTTGCCTAGACATTATATTTGATTGATCGAAAAACTGGAACATGGCTCAAAAGTCGCTGATATAGGCTGTTGACATAGAGCAAGTTTAAAAGACAATTTCTACAGGAGGAATATTTTGCAATGTTTCACTAAGACTGTGATGTAGATGACCATTAGTTGCCAGAATACGACCTGAGTTAATATCTAGAGGGCTACGGTCATATGCAGTTACCTTACCCCCTGCTTCTTCTAAAATCACGATTCCTGCGGTAATATCCCAAGGACTTAAGCCTCTTTCCCAATATCCGTCAAGTCTGCCACAAGCTACATCAGTTAAATCTAAAGATGCTGAACCACCGCGACGTACTCCTTGGGTAAGATGAGTTAAATAACAGAATTCTGCATAGTTGTTATCTTTAGTTTCTCGTCTGTCATAAGCAAAACCTGTTACCAAAAGACTCTTACTCAATTCTTGAGTCTGAGAAACTTGAATTGGAAGACGATTACAGGTTGCCCCCAGCCCTTTAGCAGCCCGATACAACTCATCACGGCTTGGGTTATACACTACTCCCACTTGAGGAACTCCTTCAATTATTAAGCCAATAGAAACCCCGAAAACAGGATAACCATGAGTATAGTTGGTTGTACCATCTAGGGGGTCAATTGCCCAGAGATATTTTTGGTTTTGTCCCCCTACTGCCCCCGATTCTTCTGCCAGAATTGAATGGTCTGGCAAATGACGCTTTAAGACCTTTAGTACTACTGATTCTGCTGCCTTATCTGCCTCAGTTACTAAATCCCCTGGACGACCTTTTTCTTGAATATCCTTTAGGTTACGAAATTTAGCTTTTAACACTGACCCCGCATCTAGGGCTGCTTCTGTAGCAATATCCAGAAAAATTTGTAATTGTTGCTGACTCATTAGCCTTCCCTATTTGGTAGTTACGCGGTAATTATTCCTCAGTTGACCAGATGCCATAGCCCAGTAAACGGGCATATTCTTGAGCATGGAAAATGCGATCGCTATATTGGTTGGGATATTTGGTATTGGCTAACACATATCCTTGTTTAGCTAGTGTTTCACTTACCAAAGCCTTATTATGCCAGACATGGGCTAAAATTCGATTATAGCGATCGCGTTTGGTGCGAGATCTTGCTTCACTTGCCGAAGATTCTAGCTCCAGATATATTTGTCTGTCTGGAATCAAATCTTCTAATCCTTTTTTTGCTGCTATTTTCCAGTTTTGTGATGGTGCAACATTAATCCCAATAATTCTGACTCTTTGAGCTTGGTTCTTGCCATCTACAGAGACTTCTAGAGTTTGTCCACTAATGACCCTCTCTACTGTTGCAGCAATATGATTACTATGAGATTGAACTTGATTGCATCCCAGTAACAGCCAGAAAAAACTGACAGTGATTATCCTAATTAAAATTTGACTCTTCATTAAACACATCTAGCATCAAACATTAACAACAAAGCTAAAGCAGCAAAGTCCAACAAGGCACGTTGAAAACGATCAATGATAAATGATCAACATGGTGATTGGATATACTTCTTAGCCAGAAGCATCCCTCACCATCAATGTTAAATGTGAAGCCTACTCTTCATCTAAAGGTAACCCAAACCTTACTTTACCCTTAGCAAAATACCGACCAAACTGTAACTCATATACTTCGTCTTCATCTTGGGTTTCAACTTCGAGATCAGAGCGAGGATAACTAACACATAACAAAGCATAACCCTGTTCTTTAAGCTTGGGAGATAAACCCATCGCTTCTGGTTGATAAATTGCTCCCGATATTATCTTGACCGCACAGGTAGTACAAGCTCCATTGCGACAGGAAAAAGGTAAAGAGGTATGCTGCTCTTCTGCTGTTTGTAAAATATATTTGTCTTCTGGTACTTCTACAGTACTAGTTTCCCCTGTATGGCGATCGCGTATAGTAACTTGATAAAATTTAGTCATTAGTTATCTAGATTTTTAAAATCTTTATCTGGCAAGGGTTTGAGAATATTCATTATCCTAAATTGTAGTTTACAGCAAAAAAGAATTTGCTAATAGTTTGAAAACCTGGGGTTACCGTGTATAATTGAAAATCGCAACCTCTGGAGAGATGGCCGAGTGGTCGAAGGCGCAGCACTGGAAATGCTGTAACGGGGTAACTCGTTCGAGGGTTCGAATCCCTCTCTCTCCGTACTAACTTAAATCAAGTCACCGAGAGAGTTTTCTCGCCCTCGAAAGACTCTAGCCCGTTACAAAAAACTGCTTTAAACCCAAATTACACCCACTTTCCTATTATTCCCATATTCTTAAACGGGTAGTAAATGGGGTTTATCAAATCTTCATGAGTGAGTAAAGCCTTATCAATACACTAAAAGGGCAATCATGTCAATCCTTTAGCCAAAAGTTTTTTCTATCCATACCCAAGAAAAAAGTCTCCTATTGTACGAGACTTAAGCAAATTTGTCAAATTAGTTATTTAACCCATACAGATGTTAGTTTGCTGTTAATTCTCCGTCTTGCTCTCATCAAGTTCTCTGATTTAAGGATATGTGCTACTTGTTGTTGTAGTCCTTGGTGATTAGGCTCTAACCCTAGATAGTGCAGAATCTCTTTAATGATGATCGGCAAGTCAGACTTTAAACACTTTTTGACATATTGTATGGTTGAGTATTTTTGGGAATCAGTAAGCCTCTGGGCTACTCTATCTTTTTTTAGCTTATGTTTTTTCTCTATCTTGGTTAACCTACGGTCTAAGTTTTCGAGGAAACTCTCAATGTCTTGAACATCTATCTTTAAATCATCTATCTCTAACGCTACTGATGGATTATTCATAGATTCTGTATGTCCGATATATTTTGAGAGAGGTTCGCTCATCCTTCGCGAGCGCATAAGTCGTTACTTGAGTTAGGTTCAAAAACTCATGTTTACCTATGTAGTCCTGTAGAGATAGATAAAGTGATTGAGGCAGCCTAACACTTATCTGGTGTTTATTATTCATTATTTTTGTTAGTCATAATGGTAATGATTAGTTGTGGTTTGTGGGAGCGTATATTTACTCCCACTGTTTTTCTATTAGTTACTTAGCGATGGTGTAACCTGTGATGCCATGAATCCATTTAGTCATTCCGATTAAACAGAAGTTACCTAAGTTATGTAATGCTGTTTTATTACCTTTGATCGCGTAATGAGTAATCACCGCAGCACAATAATCGGATTTATAGATGGTTAAGTTGCCTACGTCTTGACCGTCGATAGTAAGCTTAACTTGGTCACTTTTCACTAGGGTAGATTCTTGCTGTGTATAGGGTTGAAGATACTCTGAAGGGGCTTTTTTCACTAGGGTATTTTCTAACTTAGAAATAGTACTTCTATCTACACCGCACATTTTGGCTAAAGTATTCCGAGACATCCCACATTCACCATTCGCTTTGATCGTGTAGAACTCTAAAATATCTATTACCTCACCTCTAGGAATTTCCATTATTCCTTTGAGTAACTCTACTCGTTCAGGTTGGTTTTTAATATCCTCTATGGCATCCCATAAAGCCTTAAACTGGTCTTGAACTCGGTCAGGATAAGTTAGTAAGCTAATAAACTTATCCAAGTATTTAGTAATCCTTTCTTGTTGTTTTTCTATCTCTGTTAGTCGTTCGTCAAACAAGGTTGTATTCGAGATAGTATTATTTGTGCCTATCAAATTTTTCAAGGTTGAATTATTTGATTTCAATTGATGGAAATTAATCAAACTTTCAAGAATTTTAGTTCCCCAATGGTCTAATTGTTTTTTTAAATCCTGAAAGTAAGGAGATTGTTCTTGTTTGACTGCTTCTAGTAAAAAAGCTATTTTTTCTAGATCATCTTTACTGAATTCCATAATCATTAATTCCTTTGTATTGTGTTTTCAATTTGAGATAGATGAGGTGAAAAACAGACAATGAACGGAGGTGGTCTAATTAAAAGCATAAGAGTTATTTACTGAGGAATAAAAGCCGTTTTTGTAGCGCGAGTTAAAGCAGTGTAGAGAATCTTCTGTAAGTCGGGACAATGGCGCATATCTGCAACATCAACAAAGCAATAATCAATGCTACTTCCTTGCGCTTTATGAGTAGTAATAGCGTAAGCAAAAGGCATATTATCGTATAGTTTGAGATAGTAATGATATTGCTTCCATTTGGGAGCATCCCACTTTTTAACTAAGCAGAAATACTCAGGGCGATATCTCCATTTAAATAAGCCCTAAAGGATTCGCTTCGCATCACACACCGAAGTTTTAACATTTGAGGCACATTTTTTCGATTCCACTGTGCGCCAATAATCTTGATTCTCGCACCGATTTGTTTAATCCAGGACTCTACCGAACCAGAGCCAATACAAATTCCTAACTCTTGGTATAGTTGATAATCGGGAATTCGCCCTTGATGTTTGCTCAAATACTCTTGGAAATTCTGCGCCTTTTTGTTTTCCAACTTATCAAATTCCCCAATGGCTTCGGTCACTAAACCCTGCCAAAGATAGTTTTCTACTCGTCTTAATCTTCGAATAGAACCGCCGACTCGATAAAGATTTTCCTTTAAATGATACCAATCGAGAACTTCTCTTCTTTGTTGACTAGTTCCAATCTCTTGAATGATATTCCAAATTCCATCATGACCATCTCCTAAACAAGTGATATTTCGGCTTAGGGATTGCTGGTTGACCCATTTGAGCAGACTTTCATTATCTTGAAAAAATGCCACGCCTACTCGCTGATGAACTTTGAGCCCTTTATAATTCTTCCACTCACTTTTTTGTCCTAATGCTGTTCTGAGTCTCACGGAACCCCCATCAATATGCGAAGCGGTATCCTTTAGGACACTTAAGGCTTCTGCTCTCTTGGTAATTTTCGGTTCTGGTAGTTGATAATTAGTGACCAGACGATGTTGTGTGCTGTGGGGAATTCTCACTCCTGTCAAGATTTCAATGTCTCTTTCGGCATTAGCAAAGGATTCATTTCCCACTAACAGTAAGCAACATTTTTCCAGATGAGGACTCAGACGAGTTCCTTTTCTTAATCCCAGTTTGATTGCCTGTTTGCTAGAGAGCGTTATTTTTCCAACACAAGTTTGAACTGTCCGTTCTCTTGCCCCTGGGTTTCCTCCTGCTGAGTTGAAAAAAAATTGCTAATTTCTGGGGCTACTGTTTCCTGTAGATGCTCTCTGATACTTAATTCTATAGTTTCAAATCTAGTTAATTCGTCTGATGGTGTGTTTTTATAGAGTATTTCTGCTACCTGTCTGAGGTGTTCTTTGATGGTTGCTTGTTCTTCTGGTGTCATGGTTTTTCAGTTGTTTTTTTTTATTCTCCTCCCAATTACAATTTAATTCTTTAAGTACTATTACTCATTGTAAAAGTGGGATGCTCCCCTTAACTTGTTTAGGAGATGGTCATGATGGGGTATGGAATATTGTCGAACAGATTGGTACTATAGACTAAAGAAGAGAAATTTTAGACTGGTTCCATTTAATGGAAAATCTACACAAAGTTGGAGGAAGTCTTCAAAGGTTGAAACAAGTCAGAAGTTATCTCTGGAAAGGTTTGATTGATGATGCTATCGCTGAGTTTAATGGATTAAACAAAAAGCGGTGCGACCCCGCTGGGGTTTCCCCAGCATGGGAACGCGCACCAAGACAACAGGCAAAAAACTTTCAGAATTATCTTCGCAAACATCAGTCTAGAATTCCCGATTATCAACTTTATCAAGAACTAGGGATTTGTATTGGTTCGGGTTCGGTTGAGTCTTGGATTAAACAAATCGGTTCAAGAATTAAGATTATTGGCGCACAATGGAATCAGAAAAATGTGCCTCAAATGCTGAAACTTCGATGTATCTATTTGAATAACGACATTTCATTAGGTATTTCTGCTTAATCAAAAAGTGGGATGCTCCCTAATGGAAAGTCCTATTGAGAGACCAACAAAGAGACAGAAGGGATTTTATAGTGGCCAAAGTAAAAAACATGTACTAAAAAGTCAAGTAATTATTGAGTTAAAAAGCAGAAAAATAATGGCTTTACGACATGGTAAAGGAAAAACCCACGATTTTAAACTATTTAAAAAAAGTAAAATTAACTTGCCAGAAATAATAAAAATGTTGGCGGACAAAGGCTACCAAGGAATCGTTAAAATTCACGAAAATAGTGCGACTCCAATCAAGAAGCCCAGGGGAGGAAAGTTGACGAAAGAACAAAAAAAATATAATCGAGAATTGAATCGGCTTAGAGTGGCAGTTGAACATGTTAATCGTCAGCTAAAAATCTTTAAAATTTTGTCTTATCCCTATCGGAATCGTCACAAACGATTTGGATTAAGAAGCCATTTAATTGCAGGAATTTATAATTATGAATTAGCCTTCTAAATTAGATTTAGAAACTTAAATTTATTCATTTATTTCAGTAATTAATTAATCACTGAAATAATTTTTGCTGTCAATTTTATTATCTGGCGATCGCTAAGCAATATTTAAGAGAAAAAAGCTGCCAGTTCTTACTATTTTAATAGACAAAAATTGGAATAAAAAAACAACCTCTAACCATACCACAAATATTTTTGCAAGAGTTCTAATGCAAAACTTTTCTGGAGAAGAACATTTGCTCAAAATAGTATCTCCGCCCATCCTCGTCTATCGGTAATATGAGACTCAAAGATAAGCCAGGCTGATTGCCCATGCCCATAGACAGTAGAAAATATCCCTCAAATTGGAAACAAATAGCATATAGAGCGAAAGAATCCGCGAATTGGCGTTGCTCTTGTTGTGGAAAGCGATGTTACAGACCAGGAGAAATACCAGAAGATTTAACTCGTTCCCAATGGACAGCAAATATACTCCAAGTTCATCATCGCAATCATGACCCCTCAGAAAATGAATCATGGAATCTACAATGCGTTTGTGCTGCTTGCCATCTTAATCTTCATCGCAGTCGATTAAGCCCCGTTAGTCCTGGGCAATTATCCTTGTTCTAATTGGGATAAGCGATCGCTATAAAAATATCTGTAATTATCACGCAGTAATTACTTATCTGGAATGAGCTACTGTTTTTGCCTCATTAATTTGCCAAGTTTTTTGGATGAGCAATTCAATTTGCTCAACAGCATTCTGAATATTTTCCATAGACCGAGTAGAAAGATGCTCTATTTGTTTGTTTTGAGCTGCAACCTTGATTAGCCAAGATTTAGGATAACGACCATAAACTGAGTTGGCCAGAGCCAGTAATGAACAAGGGTCCCACACATGACCACAGCCGGGAATTGATGAACCTGATGTTTCTAAACCACAGGCATCAAGGTTAGTGACCTTCACTTCTGGCTTTTTCATCCAGCAGCTATGGAGGAAAATAGCATAATCTACTTGAGATAACTGGGCTGAGAGTTCAGGTTTTAGTTGTCCTGCTTCACAAACGGCAACGCTTTTCAGCCCCAATTGCTGAAGTTGGGTAATTATTTGATGAGAAATAGCATCTTGGCTATGAGGAAGATTTTTATAGCTTATAACTAGAAAAGAAGGGACAAATTCAGGTGGGGATATATCCTTACATTGTTGGGACTGTGAATAAGCTACAGTTGCTGTTCCCTCATAAGACATAACACCATGAGCGGTCACAAGATATATTTTTCCGTTCACGTTAACATATTTACTTGTTGCCTCATTGTTGCATTCTTGTCTGGCTCGGTTGATTTTTTCTAGCTCTTCTTTTGGGCATTCAATTATGGATCTATTGGCTGGGGAATTTTTGGTACGATGTTGGTCGAAGCTTTTCATAACTCGTACCTCCATTAGCTAATAATTGTGAGTTTACACCTTTATTTTATCGGTTAAGGAATTGCTTGAGTCTAATTACTGGGATGAGACTCATTCGTGGGGGTCTGACAGTGAGGTAGAATCCGATGATTACTGGCATTTTGTAGGGCGATATGAGTAGTTATTTAAGTAGCAAGTTGGAATACTCCGATTTGAAACCGCAGTATTCCAAAGCCTTGCTCTGTCTGACTTTTAGTTCTTTTTTGCTTGTCCATCTTTGATATCGTTACATTATCAAAGTTATTGTAATAAGTCATCGTAATCACCCCAAAAGTCATTGTTATTAGAGGCTATAGGTTATATCTGAGTTTTTGTAATCACCCTTAATTTAGGCGATATGCCTCTCGTTACGAACATATTCGTAACAGTGTAAGAAAAGAATTCTTACCCTTGGGAGTCAACAATAAATCGCTCAATTTGAAGAGTAACCGAGAAAACGGATTTTAATCGCTATAACCTATGTTTCACAATATCTAGAGGGTCATCGAAGACTTTGCCGAACGAAACCGATCATGTAGAAGGCGGGAAATCCCGTAAATCTTTTCTGGTAAGGGTTTCAGTCTATAATTATTTCCGAGAGTTATCAGGGTAAGCGCAAGAAAAATGAAGCTGTAATATGCTATTAAAATCCATCTCTTATCTCGGATTTTCAATGGCTAAAGGTTTCGGCAAAACGAAGAAGTCTCAAAAGAATAGCACTAAACCCTCTTCACCACTAAAAGCTAGTGATTGTGAGCAAATACAGGAACAATGGAGCGAACATTTTGAGAACTTAGATGATCCCAGAGGCAAGCAAGGAGTACTTCATCCGTTTATGAGTATTGTGATGATTGCCATACTCACTACGATTGGCGGAGCTAAGGGATGGGAGGATATCGAAATTTATGGAGTGAGCCATGAAAATTGGTTATCTAGTTTCTTAAAACTACCTTTTGGAATTCCCACGGCGGATACCTATAGGAGACTATTCGAGAAGATATCACCTGCTGCCTTAGAGCAAAGTTTTAATAGTTGGTTGAGTAGTGTAGTAGAAGAGTTAGGCGCACAAGTCATTCCCATTGATGGCAAAACAGTTAGAGGTTCTTATGACCGTAATAGTGAACAATCTGCATTACACTTAGTTAGTGCTTGGGCGAGCGAGAACCGACTATTTCTGGGGCAAGTCAAAGTCGAAGACAAAAGTAATGAAATTACTGCCATTCCTAGTTTACTAGAATTACTAGATCTATCTGGATGTATCATTACTATAGATGCAATGGGAACTCAAACTGAGATTGCTCATCAGATTCAAGCTCAAGGTGCAGACTACGTGCTGGCACTTCAAGCTAATCATCCCACCTTATATGCTCAGGTGGAACAATGGTTTAAAACTGCCCAAGAGTCTAATTTTAAAAGCATTGAACACAGTCATGATGTCCGAGTAGAATCAGGACATCACCGTCGTGAGAAACGAGAGGTCACAGCGGTGGCACTCAATCAAATGGGGGGCTTAGACAAACAAGCTCAATGGTCTGGCTTACAAACCATTGTTCGAGTTATACGCACGCGCCATCTGTGGAATAAGACCGCAAAAGAGGTGATGTTCTATCTTAGTTCTCTACCACCAGATGCTCAACGATTAGGCCAAGCCATTCGCCAGCATTGGTCGATTGAGCGTGAGGGACGCTGGGGTTTCCCTATGCGAAGCGGTATCCTTTAGGGCAGCATGTCCAATCACGCTGTTGAGAACCAACTCCATTGGGTCGAGCGATGTGACTTTTGGGGAAGAT
>JASJDB010000080.1 GCA_030065315.1 Xenococcaceae cyanobacterium MO_167.B52
AGATTACCTTGATAGGGACCATTATCAAGACGACCTTGTTCGGAGCCAGGAGGCACATAATATTTAATGGGGAGATGATCGATCCAAACTTTACCCCTGATCCCATATTGACAAGAATGATTAACTACTACATCCTGAATAATCTTTAGCCCTCTAGCATGAGCTTGATCAATTAAGTCTTGGTAGGTAGCATCTTCCGATTCCAGTCTGGGGTCAATTTTTGTCCAGTCATAACCGTGATAACCGTGATAGTCTAATCCACTACGATTCTCAATGGGTGGTGTAATCCAAATCGCAGTAAATCCCAAATCCTTAATATAATCTAGTTGCTGGATCAATCCCCGAAAATCCCCGCGCCAATGGGGGTCTTCTGCCTCTCCCGTAGTAGCATTGAATTTAATGCGATCGCGACAGAAAAAGTTATTACTGGGATCTCCGTCACAAAAGCGAGTAGTAATTAGGAAATAAATTGTTTCTTCCCGAAAATCTGTCACGGGAGTAACTGATTCTAACCTATAGTCGAAGCTCTCGCGAGTCTCATTACCTGCTCCATCAATAACTAGAAAACGCACAGTAGAGGTTCTTTCAATAGCTAGCTCAGAGCCCGTTAAGCCGTTAAGGGCATTACCTTGGGCATAAATTTGTGATGTGGTAGTTGGTTCACTGCGATCAGTACTATAGTAAGCTACCAAAGGTTCTGGATGATTATCCCTGATGGTGAAACTAACTGACAGAGGCTCGGAATAGCTGCCAGAATCTTGACTAGGAGTAATAGTTGCTGGCTTGAAGTCTGCATTAGGATCGATAGTATAGACGAAAGAGGAGATACTTCCCGTTTCCCCCTGAGAATTAACCCCCAAAGCTAAGAGAGTAGTGGTTTTCTCAATGGTAATTGGTTGGGTGTAGCGGATTGAGTCTGTGGTTGGTTCACTTCCATCTATTGTGTAGTAGATTGCATCGTCAGAGTTGCTGCTAGAGAGAGTTACTATCAGTCTCTCAGGATAAGTATCCCCCAGAGGTATGGCACTAATCACAGGAATAACTGGTGCTTCAGGATTGCGATCGTACCAAACATTATTATTAAAAAACCAACCTTCTTTATCTCTTCTGAGATCGGCAGTCTGATTACCTGCACCATCATTAAAAACAATACTTGCTGCTGAAATTCCTTCAAAACGATAGACGAACCAGTCATTACCTTCTGCTGCCATAGACAAGCCAGACCAAGTGGTAGAGCTTGAAACTGGTGCAGTATGCCAATAGTGAATCTTGAGGGTATTTTGCCATCCTCTAGGCTTTTTGAAGTGGACGATCAAATCCGCCATAATACTTATCTTCCTGCCTTTACAGGATTTATAATTTTTAATAAATAGCTCAAAGGTTGCTACTTCTGGAGCAATTTAAGGAAAACTTACGGTTTTTGAGGAAGCTACTTCTTCTCAGAGACAGGCAACAAACAAATACTGTTTGAATAAAATTTATTTATCTTGTAGTGTGTTAAAGCACAGCTAAATCATAATTTGAGTTATGGTTAATTCCAATAAACATGAAACGATTTTCGATAGCACAAATTACTGAACTAAAATTACCTCGTCCATGGACTATTAGTTCTAAGCTCGGTACTTGGCTCAAATTATTTCTAGCTTTACTCTCGGTTTCCTGCGCTCCAATTTTTATTCGTTTCAGTGAAACAGATTTGGGAGCTAATGGCACAGTCTTAAATCGTTTATTGATTTTTACTTTATTTTTTGGCACTGGTCGTCTTATTAGTCATAATGGGATAGCAAGAATATCTAAGACTGAGACAGTTAAGCCCACAACACCCCTGACTTGGCAACATTGGGGCTTACTATTGGTTGTAGGGATAAGTTCAACCACAACTTTAGGATTACGGGCTATTTCCCTGGAATACACCACTGTTGCTAAATCAATCTTATTAAACAATTTAACTCCTGTATTCACTACTTTGGGAGCCTGGTTATTTTTTGGCAAACACTTTGATTACAAGTTTTTACTAGGTATGAGCATTGCTTTAACTGGGGCAGTAGTACTAGGATTAGCAGATTTAGGCGGTGGGTCGGAGTATTTACTGGGTGATATGTGTGCTTTGTTATCAGCCGTATTTTTAGCTATTTACTTTTTAATCGTAGAACAGTTACGGAATCGTTTTAGTGCTACCACGATTTTGCTTTACCGATGCATTATTGGTAGTGTCTTTCTAACACCATTTGTTTGGTTTATGGAGGGTCAACTTTTTCCCACTACTATGGTGGGTTGGTTAGCAGTAATAGGATTAGGTCTAATTTCGGAAGGATTGGGACAAAGATTATTAGCAGATTGCATGAAGGAATTATCCTCTAGTTTTATTGCTTTATTTTTATTGCTAGGCCCAATAATTGGAGCTATGTTAGCTTGGCTGATTTTTGCCGAAGGCTTAAATTCCACTACTTGGCTCGCATTTACTGTTATTCTTAGTGGAATCTATCTAGCTCAATCTAGTAGTGCCACTATTCATAAGTAGGGCTTGCTGAAAAAGTTTTTTGCCGAGGTTCAGAAGTCAGAATTGAGAAGAGGTAATCAGAATAATCTAGACAATCTCAAAGTGTATGGGTTTTGAAGGTATATTAATAAACTCCCATTTTATCTCAAAGGTCTTAAAGCCATGAAACACATACAGTGCATAGTTTAGCAGGGTTGTCCCGCTTCAAGAGTTTAGGGTCTATATGTTTCTATAAACCTAGAGTTAATTGTAAATAATCAGATTTATCTTCATCAAGTTTTGTTTTATATAAATTTAAGTGATCTTCCCAAAATAAGGAACTACCAGGACGCATTTTATCTTGTTCAATCCAGTAAGTAAAAACTTGTTGTCTGGGGTCTTGTGTAATGTCTATTTGATAAATACGGAGACGTTTTTTAGTTTTTTGGTGACTTTCGGAACGAAGATATTTAAGGCTATAATCTATTTTTTCTAGAAATCTTCTCACTATTAGAATAGGACTAGAATTTTTGGCAAGTCCTATACCTATTATAGTTTTTATTTGTTGGCGATTTTTAATTGCAATCGCAGCAAGTTTTTGTAAATCAGTATCAGTATTGCGTAATTCTCGCTCTTGATCTAGGAGCAATTGGGGAATACCCAGTATTTCCATAATACCAATAGTTGCTCCTAATTGAGATTTATTAAAATCTGGTAAAAAGAGACTGCCATTGCCCTGTTGTAAGAGTTTTTGAGCCACTTTGGTATCTCGATCTGCTAGGAAAGGACGACCAACTGTTAGAAAATAATGGAGTCGGATTTTTTGATACCAACTACTATCATCTAATTCCACTAATTCTTTCGTGACAGGGAGATTATAACGTTGTTGTAATTCATATTTTCTGATGCTACGTCTTTCGACAATAGTTTTAATCAAACGTTTTTTCA
Source organism: Xenococcaceae cyanobacterium MO_167.B52 (assembly GCA_030065315.1). Taxonomy (GTDB): domain Bacteria; phylum Cyanobacteriota; class Cyanobacteriia; order Cyanobacteriales; family Xenococcaceae; genus JASJCP01. The sequence goes on from JASJDB010000080.1 coordinate 3,428, forward strand.
GATTTTGATATTTTTTTTCTGTCAATAAAGGTGAATTTGCGATCGCATTACATTCGCTATGATAGTTTTGTTGGCTAATTTCGGTGATTGCTTCTAATAAACAATTATTTTCAGGCTTATAGGAATTTTTACTATTTATTTCTGTAAAATTAATCTTACTAGCATCGATTATCTTATGTCCTTCTGCTCTCAAAGCCGTTAAGATTGATTCGCGGTATTTTATGGTACTGGCATTGTATCGTACTGCCATTTTTGCCCAACATAATAAAGATTCCGCTTGAAATCCTGTATCAATATCTTCGAGAGTCCCTAAATCCGATTGTTGCAAGAGACGGATATTAAGTTGAGTTACGCGATGTCCCGAAGTAATTAAAGCGGGAATAGAAGTTGAGCCATTACCAATTTTGTTAAAGCTGTAACTAGCGCACCAGAGATAACGGGGTACATTAGTGCGAAGTCGGGATAAGGTTTGTCTAACAGCATTTTCTCCCTGAACTCCTTGTGAGATCGCCCATACGGAAGTAAAGTGATTTTGTAATTCAATGGAGATACCCGTCTCAATAGAAGGACTAGCTAATATAACATCATAATTAGCTAAGACTTGATCGAGTTTAATAATGCAGTTATGAGCAGGATGATTGGGATCGGCTAAAGATTCCGAATCAATCCGTAGTATTCGTACTTGAGGAAACCTTTTACCAAAATAAGCTTCTAAGGTTTGAGTACTCCATTTACTGGTCAGCTTTTGAGCAGAAAGACAGACTAAAGGTTTACCTCCTTGTTTAATATGACTTTCTAAATCCTTGACTAGTTTTTTAGGACTATTCCCCTCATAGTTATAGATTGACCAAGCTGCTTCAGTATCGGGTTTCCATTGATTTTCAATGATGTAGGGTTCTAAACTAATACCTGATAAAGAAATTAAATATGCGATCGCAATATCACTTAAATCAGCATCAGCCACATAGACTTGTCCTTTTCCTGTAGTAATATTTTGCATCAAGGTTTTTAAGGATTTGAGAATAGCTACACGGTGATCCTTGCAAGTGTTAGAGTTGAGGCTATGCCATAATACTTGTTCGACTTCGTCAATAATTATGATGCTATTTGCCCAATCATTAGCATTAAACTGAGCCTGGGAATTGGGATGTAGAGAATCAATACACAAGCCATAACTTTGATTGTTTTCTTCTTGTACTTCCGTAATGTAGGGAATGTCAAAACGTTGACATAAGGCTTTCACTAATTGGACTCGATGACCAATGACCAGGATTTTTTGCTGATTTCGCAAGGCTTGAACTGCTATTTGCTCCAATAATTTAGTTTTTCCTGTACCTTTCGCGGATTTAATGCCGATTATTTTATGTTTAATTTTAGTTTGGACATTAGATAAATAAGGAGAGTTAACTACTAGTTGAGGAGTATAGGTTAATTGTTTCCAAGATTTAGCTTGCCAAATTTCTAAAGCCAGAGCTTGGTCATAGATAGTATCAAAATATTTTTTTCCTTCTCGAACAATGAGATCATCAACTCCTTTACCCAAGTGACTATCCCAAGTAATCACTTTGACTTCACAATTGGCTTGTTGTAAGAGATAACCAGTCTTTTTAATCGCAGCATTAACTGCTTTGATCGTGTTGCCTTTAGTATCTTGATCAAATACTATATACATTTCTCTTTTCTTAACTTGTGCTGCTGATTTGCTTGTAAATACCTGTAGTTGAGGAATTAGATAAGATTTGCCAATACGGTGTCCCCACTGGTCTTTTGGGGTACGATAACCATTGTTAATTCCTGGTAGTGCAACTGCCACATAACCAGCAGAGAGTAATGCGCCTGCTTTTTTGGCTCCTTCAGTAAGACAGAGGGGAATTTCTGGGTGATTGATCACCCACCGCCAAAAACCCTGATCAGGTAAACTACGGTCTATATCAGTAACAGCAATATCAATTTTGTAACGATAAGCAATACTTTCCCAGATTCGAGGCGTAACTTTTAAGGCAAATACGCCTGTAGCAGTTTTGGGAGGATGTTCATATTTAATTCTTTTGTCCTTGGTAAAACGAGGATGATCTGGTTTGAAGCAACCCCAAATATCTTCTTCTCCCGTCAAAACATCAATTCCCGAACACCACCAACCACCATTTTCGGTATGGGAATACCGTTTAAGATATGTCTCACTAATACGTCCATCATTGCGTCGGGGTATAGCATCAGAATATAGTAAGTACTCCGATGGAGAGATTCCTTCTAGTGGTATTACATTTAACCTAGTTAATTCTTCATCTATGCCACTAGCCGACCATTCTTCCAGACAATTCATCTTACCCTTATCCCTTTATTTTGGAGAGGTAAGTATCATAACACTAGATCTAGTGTCTAGATTATTTTTTTATGAACAAAAGCACTATATGTAGGTCTTGCTGAAAAAGTCACAATTCTTGGTGGTGATAGGTGTTAGGAAAGAACTCAATACCACGATTCTGAGTTTTTAAAGGTTATAACCTTGCACTTCTCTAAGTTCGAAAAGCTCCCAAACCCTTGTCCTATTTATCTTATCTCATTTATTAAGCAAGCCCTATTTAGGTACTAAAAACTGTTTTTAAGTACCCAAAACTACTTTTCAGACATTCTCCAAGCTTACTGTATAAACCTTGAGGACATTTCCAACCCTCCGTTTATAAAGACTTCAGATTTATTTAGCAGGCATTATATACAAGATAGAATTGGAATAATTTTTGACTTTTTGACCGCGGAAGGCGGTCAACCGCAAGCCCTGCCTTTTCAAGGCAGGGAACGGTTGACCTCAAATATAATCACATAATGCACAAAACCTATGCTATCTGTTTAGTCTTGTGAGAATCCCTATAAACAATTTAATTATTGGAGATTAATTATTGGAGATGTCTAAGTATGTTAGGTAGTAGAGTTCTGATTAATGAAGATTTTACCAAGGGTGCATTTAATAGCGAAACTGCTGACTATTGGCAGATCAATGGTGTAGGAACGGGTTTTCGACCTACCAATAACCGTGATTTTAACCTAGCTCTTTCCAATCAAATCGCAGCAGGGGGCGGTTCTTTTAGCGATAATTTTGCCTTTAGTATTCCCGATGAAACCACAACCCACCCTTCAGGGTTACAACAGTTTGGACTGGCTAAAGATGATGAAGTCGCAATTGTCCGCTACACTACTTTTTCCGATATTGCTAGAGCTTCTAGAGAACAGTTTCATGTCCAAGTAGCACTGTTGCAAACTGATCCTAATCTCAATGGTTCACCCAATTTTGGAGATGATTTATCATTTGAAACCGAAAGTCGATTTGTAAGTCGCAATGCCAATCATCCAGATCGACTGCAACTGACTGCTAATGTCGAAAATACGGAAAATATTACCCCTGCCCAGAAAAATGCTTACTATAGCAATACCATGACAGCTGGGGATTTAGACCGTGAATATAGCAATTTGGTGGTTTGGCGGGATCTTCCTGGGGTTGTTGGTACGAATATCGAACAATGGGCGAGTAATGCTATTGGGGATTACAATGTTGCTGCGGAAATGGTCAATCAGTTCGAGCCTAATATTGACCCCAATAATGCTTTGTTTAATGAAGTTAGGGTGTTCCTGCAACGAGGTGGGACTAATAATGTCGATCTAATTCGAGATAGTGTTAGTCTTGACCAAGCACAAATCGGAATTAAAAACCTTCATGTAGGAATTACCAAAAAAACTGACTTCAACATTGACTATCGCACTGATGCTAGGGATTTCATTATCTGGTACACCTATTACAAATCCACCGATGTCACCCCAACCATGTTAACAGGGGATGCTGATAATGATGGCGCAATTGCGATCGCCGATTTTGAAGAGTGGAAACTGAATCGAGGTTTGATTCACGATCCTAATTTTAATGTAAGTCAATCAGTTTATACTTATGATGCCCAAGCAGCAATCAACAGTGAGTATTTGATTCCTGTGGGGAATAGTACCGAACCTATTTTTGCCTACAATTCAATAACAGGAGAACTGGCACTTAATACTCAAGGAGAGTCTTTAGTGTCTTGGATTCTTCATGGACAAATAGCTAATTCTATAGCTTCTTTAGGAAGCAACTGGTGGACAGATATCGTGGGAAATACACACCAGTGGGTTGATTTAGATTTAGTAGGATTTAGTAGCAATGAATTAGTAACTATTGCTAATCTCAGTCCAGGTTTGGATGATGTTGATTTAGGAACTATTGAAGTTGGGTTTGCTAGTGGTGGTGGAAAATTAGTTTCCCCAATTATTCTTGATAACGAGCCTAATTTAAGTAATAATCAGCAATTAATCGCCGATCTTCAATTTAATGATAATAGTGGTACAAATCTAGCTGATTCTTCTCTTTTTGGAAACAATAATTTTGGCACTTTAAATAATGGTGCAATTTTACAAACTATTGGAGGAGATTTAGGAAGGGTCGTTAATTTTGATGGAGATGATGATTCTGTATCTCTTGCTGATTCTACGGATATTAACTTAGGAATTCACGAGCAACGTACTATTTCTCTTTGGTTTCAAGCAGTCAATATTAACATCAACAATCGCAAGCAAGTTTTATATGAAGAGGGAGGAGGGACTAGAGGATTAAATATTTATCTAGAAGCAGGAAAACTTTATGTTGGTGGTTGGAATACCGCTGAAAGTAGTTGGTCTGGTACTTATTTGGCTACAGATAATATATCTTCTAATAAGTGGCATCATGTAGCTTTAGTTTTAGATGGAACAACTACCGTAGAACCAGATTCTTTTATGGGATATTTAGATGCACAAGAATTTGCCAGAGGAGAGGCTTCTCAACTTTGGTCTCATGGAGATGATATTGGTTTAGGTAATATCAATGGTGCAACCAAATTTCATGATGGAGTAAGCAACACGAATAATGGGTTTGCTGGTAATTTAGATCAAGTACAAATTTATAATCGGGCTTTAGATAATATGGAAATGACAAGTATATTTGGATCTTTTTCTGATGAGATTATGTAACGGTTTCTAAAGTTATTTTTTGAGATAAGTAAAGGAATCAATGGAAACTAGGGAAGAGAAAAATAAGAATGATTATATAAATAGAGGTTTCTCAAGATTTTGGCAACATAACCATATTTGCGTATGAGACCAAGAAAAATCAACTGTCTTAATTATCTCAATTTCAAAAATTTAAATTTTATTTTTTTGGGTATTTTAAGTGCGATCGCTGCCCTGGTAATTCATTCTATCTTATTTCCCCAAATTACTATCAACGCTCAAGATATTCCTGATATTCAACCTAATAATTCTGCTGCTTCTTGTCCTCAAATCAATGAAAAAGTTAGAAAAAACTATCAACAAGAAAATCCTGAAGGAAATTTTGATTTTGAGCAGGCAGTATTTGTTAACCCACCTAATCCTAATGGAGTGACCCAAGTTGATATTGGACTCTATGTGATTGATATCTCTAACGTTAATGCAGTTGAAAATACCTATCGCTTAGAAGGACTAATCGATCTTAGTTGGTGCGATCCACGTTTTACGGTTAATACTAAAGAAAAACATCACGAAATCTATCTTGAAGAAGATGCAGCAACGAAACTCAATCGTATATGGTGGCCCAGTATTACTTTTGTGAATGAAGTAGGAGAATACTTCAGAAAAAATGAAGAATTAATGATTATGGCAAATGGAACTGTTGAATATCGGGAGAAATTTAGTGTCGAACTAAAATCTTTCTTTGATTTAGAAAAATTTCCCTTTGATGAGCAAACTCTTGATGTTGAAATAGAGTCATTTGCTTGGAATGAAAATGAAGTAATACTGAAACTAAATCAACAAAAAACAGGATTTAATCCAAGTTTAAATTTACCAGAATGGGACATTGGAGATTTACAGACTGAGATAAAAAAAACTCAAGAAGTACGCTCAAAAGTACCATTTGATAAATTTTTAATGCAGATTAAATTGGTACGTAAGCCTGGATTTTATCTATGGAAAGTAATTATACCCCTAATTATTTTGGTCATAATTTCTTGGTCTGTTTTTTGGATGTCTGAAGAAAGTTTAGCGGATCGAATTAGTTTTTCCTTGACTGGTATTTTAACAGTAGTTGCTTATCAATTTTTAATTTCGGAAAATTTGCCTAATATTTCTTATTTGACCCTGATGGATGCAATTTTATCTCTTTCTTTTTTAGCTATTGCTCTAACAGTTGCTGAAAATATTATTGTTAATTGGTTCAAAATGGAAAATCTCAAATTTTTGGGTAACAAAGTGGATCGTGTATGTCGAGTGGCATTTCCCACTATATATATATTTTCTTTATTGGCAATTACCTTTTATTATTTCTCCAGTTAGTTAATCGTATACTAATTGCATAGTGCTATTTCCTAATTAATTTACCATAACCAAATCGGAATGACTATATATCTAAATTTAAAAAATGTAGTTATTAAACTTTGTCAAACTGATGTTTAACAGAAAAAAGACTGCCCTATTAGACAGTCTTGACCACACATTATTTAGAGAGAAATTTTGAAAAATATTAATTAGATATACACTTAAGTTGGTTGAATATAGATTTTTTTATTTAATTAATCCCATTATAAGTATAATTTCGATACCTTAGGCAAAGTTAGAATAAATAATTATGCTTTTTCGATTAACTTACGATGAAGTATTAAATCCGTTTAGAGCAGTTCTCGTACTGGTGAGTTAGAGCAGCCTTAAACTTTTTGTTCATATGCCCTAGAGGATGGTTTATGGTTCATTGGTGGTATCCCATAACTGTGAGAACCGCTGTAGAATATTCACTTAACTAGAAAAAAAGACTGCCTTATTAGACAGTCTTGACCACACATTATTTAGAGAGAAATTTTGAAAAATATTAATTAGATATATACTTATGTTAGTTAAATATAGATTGTTTTGTTTAATTAATCCCATTATAAGTATAATTTCGATACCTTAGGCAAAGTTAGGATAAATAATTATGCTTTTTCGATTAACTTACTATGAAGTATTGGACTAATTTAGGATATTTACTCACTACTGTGTAAATAATTATGCTTAGGTACTTATCATCTCAACTCATCATTGCAAAATTGACATAATACTATTCCCTACCACTAAATATAGAAATTAACTGAGTCGAAGATACTCCCCTGTAAAATGAGGAAGCTTCCTCTAACTTCGTGATAAATTCCTTATAGAATACAGATTGAAGAAAAATAACTTTAATATCAGATTATGACAATTTGGGAATTAGATTTCTATTCTCGTCCGATTTTAGATGAAAATAAGAAAAAACTTTGGGAGGTTTTAATTTGCGAGAGTGCTACAGATGTGACGCAATCACCTGATTCCCTATTTCGTTATTCTCAATTTTGCTCTAGCAAGACGGTAAACTCGATCTGGTTACGAGAAGCTATTGAAGCTGCGATCGCAGAAGCAGGAACTTCACCCCAAAGAATCCGCTTTTTCCGTCGCCAAATGAATAATATGATTACTAAAGCCTGTGAAGATGCCAATATTGTTGCTGCTCCCAGCCGTCGCACCTATGCTCTTTTACAATGGCTAGAGAAGAGGATGGAGGAGGTCTATCCTCAAGAGACAGGCTTTGATACCAAAGCAGCTAATTCTGCTTCTGTTAAATATCCTCCTTTGAATGCGGTTCCACTACCTGATGCGATTCGAGGAGACAAGGGCGATCGCTGGGCTTTTGTAACCTTAGAAAAATCGGCTTTTCAGGACTTTTCAGAATGGGATATTAGTTTTGGGGAAGCTTTTCCTTTAGACTTAGCAGATATTACACCTGATACCAAAATTCCTGGGTTTATTATTTTTTCTTCCCGCGCTACTGCTCTGTCAGCTTGGATGTCTGGTTTAGAAATGGGTTATTTACAATTAGAGCTTAGTTCCCGCCCTGTACTAAGGTTAGAAACAGGTGCTAGTGATAGCTGGATTTTAGCCAATATTACTAATCCTGAAGTTTTAGCAGAAGCAAAAGGCTTTGAAACTGCTAAAACTAATGCCAAGGGAGTACATTTTTTGGCTGTACAATCAACTCCTGAATCAGAATCTTTTGCTGGATTTTGGCTACTGAAACAAACTTAAAATAATAAGTTACATTTGTGCTGCTAGTGCGATCGCTTGAGGTAGAATAAGGTGTTCTTGTACTTGAACTCTAGCATGGAGAGTATCAGGAGTATCATTGGGTAAAATTGGTACAGCAGCCTGCATAATAATTTCACCACTATCTACAGCAAGACTAACTTTGTGGACAGTACAACCAGTAATTTTTACCCCTGCTGCTAAAGCTTGCTCAATCGCTCTAATCCCTTTAAAACTAGGCAAAATACTAGGATGAATATTAATTACCCGATCTGGAAACCCATCTAGTAAAACTTGGGTGACAATCCGCATCCAACCAGCCATAATCACCCATTCTACGCCATATTCTTTGAAGGTATTAACTATCTGACGATCTAAAGCTTCTCGCTTTTTATAATCTCTATGATCGATTAATATTGCTGGAATTTGCCACTTTTCAGCACGGGACTTTACCTTGGCGTTGGGATTATTGTAGATTAATACTTTAACTTGGGCATTGAGCTCTTTTTTTGCGATCGCATTTGCTATAGACTCAAAATTTGTCCCACTGCCAGAAGCCATTACCCCTAATTGCAAAGGCTTATCTAATTGTAAATTAGTACTTATAGTTGGTGAAACTAGAGCATTATTGATTGTCGATAGCTGATAGTTCATTGATAATTGAAAAGGATTGACCCAACTGGCGGTTTAAATAACTTACAACAAGATATATTAGAATTGCTATTAGAGGTCAATACCTAATTTTAAAGCTGGATTATTGACCCAACGATCTGCTACATGAGCATAAATACAAGTAGTTCTAGGATCTGCGTGTCCTAATAAGTCTTGTACTTGACGCAATTCTGCACCTGCTCTTAATGCTAAAGTACCTGCGGTATGTCTTAAACTATGGGCTGATATGGTTCTTCCTGGTGTGTGTTTTAAGGAAGCCTGTTGTAAATAGCCATCTATGATTAACCTAATACCTCGTCGAGATAGTCTTTGACCTTTGGCACGATTTCCTACTGCGATAAATAAAGGTAAAGATGGTTTGGGGGTTTCTCCCCTATTTTCTCTCAGATGCAAATATTCCAGCAAAATTGTCACTATATCTGGTGTCAGTGGCACAACTCGAATACTGCGTTTCCCTTCTACCCTAATACCCAAATTATTTCCCTGTCTAACTAAGTCAGCGATATTAGTCCGATGTAATTCTACTGTTCGCGTTCCTTCTAATGCCATTATGGCGATTAGGGTGCGATCTCTAGCGGTTTTTAAAGTTCCATCACGGGGAATAGCCTGAAAAAGTTTTTCTACTTCTATTTTTTCTAGGTAAGTAATTTTATCTGCTGGATCTTGTTTTTCTCGTGGTGGTTTGACCCCAGCAGCAGGGTTAATTCCGATCAAGCCTTTATCTACTGCTGCTTGATAAAAACGTCTTACGACTGCTAGTTTTAAAGCTATTGTCGCCGGCTTAAATTGCTTTTTCTTAATCATCCAATGACGATAGCATTTAATATTATCTTTGGTTATTTTTACAGGATCTAGTTGATGTTGATTACACCAATTCAAAAACTGTTGTAACTGACGGCGATAAGTATTTAAGGTATCTGAAGC
>JASJDB010000081.1 GCA_030065315.1 Xenococcaceae cyanobacterium MO_167.B52
CTCCATTAATCATGGGAACGATTAGCATTGATTGAGTGCCATCATTTGCTAATTGCTCTTTTTCAGGGTTTGCTTCAGGAGGTAGATCGCTGAGAGAATCGAGTTTAATCGATTTACCACTAAAAAGCTGCTGAGAAAACCAAGGATAAACTTCAATTGATAATTCCTGAAAATTCTCGATTATAGACCGAATACCATCATTGTCCCATTCGTAGGTCATCCATAATAATTTCTGACATTCAGAGTAACGAATTACATAAACGCGATCGCTGTTAATAAACTTCCCTAAGGCTCGCAAGGTAAAATTAATTGCTTGATCAAGGTCTTGGTTGAGAAATTTTTGGGCAATACTGCGCAGCAGATTATCTTTTTGCGCTTGTTGCTTGAGTAATTCTTCCTGTTTTTTGCGTTCTGTGATGTCATGACTGATGCCAAGGACTCCGATCAATTGCCCTTCCCCATCAAACAGAGGGGTTTTAAGAGTATCGAGGAGTCGTCGTTCTCCATTGGAGTATGTAACCCATTCTTCATTGCGTCTGGGCTTTCCTTGGCGGATCATTAAATGATCTTGTTCTCTAAAGAAATCAGCCACATTTTTGGGAAATAGCTCATAATCACTTACCCCAATAATTTCTGTTTTTTTCCGTCCTACCAATTCTTCCAAGGCACTATTGCAAGCTTTGTAAATTCCCTTGCCATCCTTATAGAATATGATGTCAGGAATATTATCGATTAAAGAGCGTAGCAAGTTTTGTTCTTGTTTGAGTGCTTGTTCGGCTTTTCTGCAATCGCTGATATCAACAATTGCTCCATTGAGCCACAGGAGTTTCCCCTCTTCATCAAACATCCCTTGACCCTTTTCGTAGATCCAGCAAATATTGCCATTAGCATGAATCATTCTGTATTCAATAATATAGGGCTGTTTTTTCGCGATCGCGTTATTAACAGTTACTTCGACTAATTTTCTATCTTGGGGATGAATAATACTAGTCAGCGATCGCACACGATTATCAATAAAGTCAGAGGCTGGATATCCGATAATTGACTCAATAGCATCGCTCAAAAACTCCATTGTCCAATGTTTATCACAGCTACAGCGATAAACAGCACCAGGGATATTAGCAACCAAACTTCTGAGTTGCTGCTCCTTTTGGCTCAGAGCTGTTGTTGTGGATTTGCTAAGTGCTTGCTGTAATTGCCAATTTTCGGCTTCTAATTCTTGAATGCGAGCTTTTAACTGCCCTAAATCTGGAGATTTTTCCTGGGGTTTTATGCGATCGTTCATAATTTAAAAGAAATAACTTTAACCTCATAAAGACTCTCAATCCAAACCTTTGCACACCGAGAATCTGGACGATAAACAACACGGCATCCTCCTGGTATCTCTACCTCATGCCCAGCTATACATTCTTCTTCAATGTGCGTAGGTATAACCGTCTCTTTGGTGAACTCGCTTTAACTTATCGACATGAATACTTTTAGCTTTTTGTCCGAAAACAGTAAAGTTAAAACTATTGGATTTAGAACGAGGGTTAACCCTTCCTAAGTTACCATCCCCATCTACTGCCAAATCTCCCGACTGCCAACCTTTGATTGGCTTGAGAGGGTTGTATCTAATGGGATAACCATATTTATTTAATGCTGCTTTTTGTCTTCCTCCATGTCCTTTACAGGTAATAATTAAAGGCTGATTGGACAGAACCTCTAAGTTGTTTACCTGCCCTACACAGGCTGCATCATAAAAATGGGTTTTCTCCAAACCAAACCGACAACGATTAAATTTAGTTTGTCCCCCCGTTCCCGTAGAAATTGGCTTACCAGTCTCTTTTAAAGTATTGAATAACTTCCACCTAGTAGCATTAACCGCCGCAGCATCGCGTAATGGTTTTTTAGCTTGAACCAAAATAGACTTAAGCAAACTCGGTTTTTTGGCTAGAAATTGCTCGATAGATTTAGTCCCTTTTTTCTGATTGCATTTTTCACAAGCCAAGCACAAATTACTAACTCGATTTGAACCGTTTTTGGCTCTAGGAACAATATGTTCTACCTGCAAAGGAACCTTCTCTTTACTACAGTAAGTACATTTTCTCCCCCACTTCTCTAATAAATATTCTCTAACTTCATAGCCTGTTAGTTCTCCTTGTTGATACTCAACTCCTGATATTTCAGGTGATTCTAATTTTTGAGCATCAAATCGCACTAATTCAACAGCAATAGAGTTAATAGGAGCAAATTTAATCAATCTTTTTACCCAAGTCATAATAGTTAAAACTCGGTGCATTAGACTTGGTGGGAACCATCCGTCTGAGCGAGTACGATTCAGAAATCTTGGTTTTCTGTACCTTAACTTGCTTCTTCTGAGGCGACGACTAGCACGACGAGATTCCAGCTTCTTTTTGATTAATGAACCACGATGGTTTAATTGAGCGACCCAAATCAAATTACTATTTAAAACTAAAGCTAATCCAGTGGTGACTGAGCCTGGATCGATTTTAAGCTCTAAATTATTTTTACTTGGAGTACATTCTTTCTTGGCGCAGTCGCTCATGGGGGAAACCCCCAAGACCGCGCTGCACCGCTTTTTAAGAATGATCGTAAAAGGAAATCTACGATAAACCGCAGCTTTATTAGCATTCAAAAGTTTTTTAGCCATTGATGGCTTACACGGTGTTAGGGATGTCTTATTGGTGTCAAGAACCAATACATAATTCGGTTTAATCATGGTTGTGATTAGTTCCAAAAATTGGATCATGTGTGCTTCGAGAATCTTGGGTTAGCTTGTTTGGTCAAGAACACTAGGGTTATAAACCTTTTTACCCGTTCCTTAATTCTTGACGACAGAGCTTGAGACTAGCGTTCATCTCAAGGTGTCATGACTTAACCAAGGGAGATTCTATTTGAGAATCTGACTCTGCAACCTATGACAAGATACATTCCTAGTTATGACTAAGTTTGTATAGGTTTTTCATAGGTGTGTTTGGGTTACTTAGTTGAATAGTTTTCTGTCGTAGGATTTATTCTACCTGTTGACCTTAATTTATGGTTGATTTTCGCTATAAATTAAAATTAGAGTAAAAACCTGTATCAATCAATCATGCGAGAGCTTTATCCTCCCATCGAGCCATACAACGAAGGAAAATTATCAGTATCCTCCCTCCATACAATTCATTATGAACAATCGGGTACCCCTAATGGTCAACCAGTGATCTTTTTACATGGTGGTCCTGGTGGTGGTATTACACCGATGTATCGACAGTATTTTAATCCCGAAAAATGGCGCATCATTATCTTCGATCAAAGAGGTTGTGGACAAAGTACTCCCTATGCAGAATTAAGAGAAAATACCACCTGGGATTTAGTGAGTGATATTGAGCAACTCAGAGAACATTTAAAGATCGATCGATGGGTAGTATTCGGCGGTAGTTGGGGAAGTACCTTGGCTCTAGCTTATAGTCAAACTCATCCTGAAAGATGTCTGGGTTTGATTTTGCGGGGCATCTTTATGCTGCGACAAAAGGAATTGCGCTGGTTTTATCAAGAAGGTGCCAGTAATATTTTTCCTGATGCTTGGCAAGAATATCTCAAACCAATTCCCCCAGAAGAAAGGGATGATTTAATCTCTGCCTATTACAAAAGATTGACCAGTGACGGTCATAATATTCGATTAGAAGCAGCTCGTGCTTGGTCTGTTTGGGAGGCGAGTACTAGTAAGCTATTTCCTTCGGAAGATACCATTAAACGTTTTGGGGAGGAGGAGTTTGCTGAAGCTTTTGCTCGCATTGAATGTCATTATTTTGTTAATAAGGGATTCTTGGCAACGGAAAATCAACTTTTAGATAATGCTCATAAGATTAGCGATATTCCAGGGGTTATTGTTCAGGGAAGATATGATGTGGTTTGTCCGATGATTACTGCTTGGGAGTTACATCAGGTATGGCCAAAAGCAAAGTTTGTTGTAGTAGGCGATGCTGGTCATTCTATTAGTGAACCAGGTATTCGTGATGCTTTGATTGAAGCGACAGATAATTGGAATTGAATTCTTTTCTTGAGCTAAAGCAACGAATATCTAAGGCGATGGAAGTTAAAATCACTAAAATTGGTAACTCTCAAGGAATCATCATTCCCAAATCAATCATTGAGCAATGTGGTTTTGCCGAGAAAGTAAATCTTGAGGTTAAAGATAATCATTTAATCGTTTCTCCCGTAGCAGATAATCCCCGAAAAGGTTGGGGAAAAGCAATTATCGTAGCAGGAGTAGATGAAAAAGAGGAGTTATTAATGTGTGATTATTTAGAGCATAGTTGGGATGAAGAGGAGTGGACTTGGTGACATATCATGAACGTTGCTAAATAATTGATCTCAGCCCCCTAACCCCCAAATTTGGGGGAATAAAATTCTTCAATTTTTTTACACTCATTTCCCTAGAATAGATTTTACGATTAAATAGATATAAGCACTTTATCCAATGAATCAAAGTTTCTTTTACTGACATCTTGCACCAATATAAATAAACTTAATTTTTAGAGATTAGTAATCAATATTATTGAACTTTTCCCTTTAACCTTTTGCCTTTTCCCTAGTAACACAGACAAGCTACAGGGTAGGTGCAAGATCTGAGTTTTAGGTAAATATTTTATTCCTGTCTCGTACAAAATGTATGAAATTAACCTGACCTAGGCAGACCAACCGCAGCCCAAACTAGACCATCCAAACAAAGCTCTGACGATCCCTCAGTTATGTCTTCATCAAACCTCCTACCAGACCTGCCCAACTACAACCCCAAACCCGCTGATGGTGTGCGGGTAGGGGAAAGCCCTGTGCCAGGTCTAACCCTGAAGCGTATTTTGCGAGGTCATGAAAGTTGGATTAGTCGTATTGCTTGGTCACCTCATGGACAGTTCCTAGCCTCACCATCTGATGATGAAACCATCCGTATATGGGATGTGGAACAAGGGGCGTGTTTAAAAGTGCTTAATGGGCATAACTTGGCTCAAGGGTTCTTTTTACATGCTTCTATTTGTCGTAGTAATGACAACCTTTGCAGCCATTGGCAAAAGCGTTCCTGTAGTAATATTACCTGTAGTGATCATTGGTAGTTTACTTGCAATTGGAATCATTGGCGCGTATCAACTACGAAGTGACGAGAGCCTATCACAAAAGAACTTTCTTACCCTAATACTTGAGACTTACAAACAACTTCCTTTGCTACTAGGGTGTTGATTTTCAGGATTTTGAGGGAATTTACCGAAAAATTATTCTGCTCCTTTTTGTTTGGTAGAAAACCTCTGAAATAGAGGTTTTCTACCAAAAAGAGCTAACATAGATTTTGCATGAAATCTTATGTGGTAAGGAGTCCAAAATCAACACCCTACCTCTTGGGCTAGTCATCTAATATCAAATCACACTTATATTTACTACGTAAAAAATATTTTTACGCTCCATGAGCCACAACCAATGTGATAGCCCGTAAGTATTAATACTGAGCAATCTTGCAGTGCCACCTAAATCTCCGTATTTTTCCTGATTTATCCTCAATTCAAGTTAATTAAAACATTAATAAGCATTAAACATTTTAGTAAACACCCTTTAGTAAATTCGTTTGTTTCTCCTTTTCGACAATCCAGTTCCCTAAACTGGATTTTTTTCTGATTCATTACTTATCTAAAAGTTTCTTGTCAAACTTTTAGGAATTTAGCTTTTTTTTGCTCAATACTGTTGATTATCACGAATTTTAAGCTGAATTAATAAGTAATTTCATCCATTTCAAATCTGCTATCCACTTCCATGAAAAATCTCGAATCTACTCCCCCCAAATTCCGCCAAGCTCAAGAAGTTAATTTTCTTGGTGGCAATGGCACAATTATTTTTTGCCAACCCGATGCAGGTAATTGGCTTTATGGTGTTGAAATGCCAGTTACCATAGAGCCAGAGCTGGGCAGAGTTGGCTATGAGACTGTTATTCTTGTACCTGAATTTGAGCTTTATCCTGTTAGCAATACTGAATTTAAAGAGGAATAAAATTAAATTATAGATTGCTAAATTCTTAGTTGTTTTAAGGATAATAACAACCTAGTTATTCGATTAATCTGGTTTTGAATGTTTCTATCTTTTGAAGAATAGAATGAACTATTGCGTTAATAGATTAGCCAAAAAAATCAGATTACTTCTTGAAATAAAGAAGAATACAACTAAACTATTGAGCCAAATTAATTAGCTTATTTGACTTTACTTTTCAGGAAGTTACTAAATTCAATTAATTCCCCATCAGTCAGATGTAATCTAGAGCTTTTGCCATATCTCTTAATCAAATAATCTTTTCCTTTTTTCTCACTCCACCCTAATTGTTTCATATTAGAATCAATTTCTTCTTTTATCTCATCCCATTCGATTACTTCTGGCTCTTGCTCCTGCTCAAACAAATTACCTTGTTTAGTACCTTCAATAATTTCTAACTGAGACAATTCTGAATCACTCAACAGATTAGCTTTTATCCAATCAATCTCAAGTTCAGTTACTTTACCATCGGCATGAAGACTGATTAGTTCATTATTAGTGCCACAGCCAAGAACTCTGTCTTTTACCTTATTAGCCCGATTCTCAAGAGTATAACGATCGCGACTCTGATAAGGATAACTACCCCAATCGAGGGGTATAGCAGGGCTATTATCAGGGGTTAAATCAGCCTCTATTTCAGTGACAGTAGTAGTTTTAGCCTCTGCTATACCTTGCCCTAAATCTGACCCTAACTTTTCAGAATGATTTTCTGTTTTTAGTAATTGATTTTCAATTGTACTATTTGAACTTGGTGTAGTAGGTATAGTAGGTTTAGATAACTCTTGCTGTAACTGGGTTTCAGCCTGCCATACCTCGGCTATACCAGGAGGAGGTGTAGCTTTTTTCCAGACTACCTGACGCTTACCTTGATGTTGTTGCTGTCCAAGTTTCTCCCAGTCCAAACAAGTAAGAATATTAGCGACTCTCATCTGAGAACGACGATCAATGTCACCCAAAGCAAAGCTCATGACTTTTTCCAGAATCTCAGTGATAGAAACCTTGTCACGGTATTCTAGATAATCAGCGATCGCCCCTTGCCACTCATCAATAACTTGAAACTTTTGGTTATTGTCATTGCTCAAAGTCTGTTCATCATCAGTGAGCCACCATTGTTCACCCTCACGATAGGCATTAACGGCAGCAGCCCAAATATGATCGCGTTCTTCCCTGAGTTGCTTAATATCAATTTTCTTCTTAAGAATAGGAATAATCCAATAACGTCTATCACCAGTAGGATCTACCAATAATTCTCTGCTATTAGCAGTGCCAACGATAATACTATGTCTGGGAAACTCCAACGCTGTTCTTCCGTATGGTGGACGGAAGGTATCAGTTCTACGAGTAATAAAAGATTTTAGTTCCTCGACTTTCTTTTTACTGAACGTTCGTTCTATCTCGCCCCACTCCTCGATCCAACACTTATGGAGGATTACAAGGTCATCCTTGTTGTTGCCCTGCCCCATGCTGTCATCGAACCATTCACCACCAAGGACATCAAAGAAGGTGGATTTTCCTGCACCTTGCTCTCCTTGTAGTATTAATGTTGTGTCATGTTTACAGCCAGGATTATAAACCCTGGCTACAGCAGCAATGAGACTTCGTTTGAGAAATATGTCATATAAGGGGTCAGATGTCCCAAAATAGCGTTGGGATAGATTATCTAGGCTTATGGGGGAGATTTTCTTAGCTACAGTGTCTAAGTAGTTAATTACTGGATTATAAGCATTTTCTTGTGCAATCTGGGTAAATACGTCTATACCTTTACTTTTGCTGCAATCAATATTATCGTGTTCTGCGAGATAGAGATAAGCAAACTCTACTGTTATTTCAACACCATCTAATTCAATGCGCTGTTTTAGTTTATTGAGTTTTAGTCTATCGCGGTATTTAGTCCTCACATATTTCATGAGTTTTTTGCTGTTGAGTCTTAATAAGACTTCATCAGCGTTATCTTTGGCAGCGATTGATTTGAGCCATTCCTTGAATGGTTGTAGTTCGTCCATAATGCGTTCAAATTCCTCTATTCCTTTGTTTTTGATAAGATCATCCACTCCCTTGGTATCTTCGCTATATTCCCAAGTAGCGACCCCAACGATGCAACCTTGTTTAACAGCGAGATAACCAGAGTGTTTTAATGCTTCCTGTACTTGTTTCTTGACTACGATATCTGAGTCAAAGATTAAGTGTATGGGTCTTCCTTTAACTAAGAATGGTGCGAGGGTAGGAATGGCTCTTAGTTTCTTCTTCTGTTTGCCATTCCATACACCAGTTACACAGATAGCGGTCCGCTATTTCTCACAAATCGAGTTGAAGCTAATTTTAAAGCTTAAAAGTTGAGGATTTTCTCTAACAACAGAAATTTGAGATACTGACGATAAAAAATTAGGCTAAATTGTGAGACAATTTGACAAAAGAAGTCAAAAATTCAGTCATCAAGAAAAATTGACCATGACAAGATAAATGGCAATGTATTAACAGCCATTTAAGAAACTATTTTAGGAGGAAGCAAGATAATTAAAATCATCCAGAATCCGTCAGAGCTTGAATTCTTGAGTAAGCAATACCTAAGATATTTTGGTAGGGGCAAGCAGTAGCAATAGCAATTAAAATTCTTCTACAACTAATGGTTATTCTCGCTCCTAATTTAAGGAAAGAAAGACGAATCGTTCCTACAGTAGCTTTGGCAAAAGAGGTTTTCGATAAACAATTTTGACGGAAAGCTTGCATCAAAACATAAGCCATTGAAGACAGCCAAAGTCTTAATTGGTTACTATCAAATGTTTGAGTTGAAGTACGGTCGGCAAATAAATCTAATTGTTGTTCTTTAATGCGATTTTCCATCTCCCCTCTGGGGCAATATTTATCAGTATAAAGTAAAGATGGAGTAATTTTTGAAGCAGGTAAAGAGGTAACAACGTGGCGCATTTGTGAGCCGTGGCATCCATAAGAAACTTTGGTCACAACTCTTCTACTTCGACTCCATGATGTTTGAGTTTTATAGCTCATAGAACGATACCAAGTTGATTCTGGTACTAATTTTTTTGCTTCTGATAATTCTTCATCGGGAGAAAATAAGCTTTCCATTAGTTTAGTAACAGGTTCAAGTCTTATTTCATAATCAGCCTTGGCTTTTTCAAGAACATCTGAAGCTCTTATTTGTAATTGATTATTAGTTCCCATAGCCAAAATATAATCAATTCTTGGCTCATCTTCGCACCATTTCATAATATCTTCACGAGAATAAGCACTATCGCCTCTAATTATGATCTGAGTATCCTGCCATTTTTCTCTAATTAATCCAATTATTCTTTGTAATTCTGGTAAGGCTTCTGCTGCTGGATCGACATTAGAAGAACGAAGTTTAGCTACTAATAAATGATGTCCACAAAAAATATATAAAGGTGCATAACATACTCCTTTATAATAAGGATTGAAAAATGCTCCTTCTTGATTTCCATGCACTTGGTCATCGGTGACATCCATGTCTAAAATAATTTCTCTTGGTGGCTTTTTATAGGATGAGAGAAATATCTCCACAAAAGCTTTTTCAATTGCTTGGGAATCCGCTTCTATTTTATGGTAACGGCTTAATTTCTGATTGATAATTGTTTCGGGACAATATTCTAGTCGGTTAATTGTACTTTTACCAGCTAAAATATCTGGAGTTGATTCAATAAAGTTTAGTTTAGCTAGAGCGATTGCTAAGGCTGGATCGTAGCGTAATTTATCATGGTCATTTACATCTTCGTAACCTAAAACAATACCATAAACTCTTTGTGCCAGTAATTTATAAACTGAATAATCTATATAGGCTGAATCTCGATGATCTTGGAAACATTTGGCAAATCGAGAGGTAATTTGTAGCTTTCTGTCTAACTCTGCTAGCAAGATAATTCCTGCATTTGAAGTAATTTTACCTCCAGTAAAATTAGCTATTACTTTTCTTCCTTTTAAACTTCCAAAATTTAGTTGATTGGGGATAAACTTTGTTGAACTTGGAGTCATTAGATAGATAAATAAAATTACTTTTATACTTAAATTATACCTTGTTTTCTACCTATTATTTTGGGAATATTTGTTGAGATAATCTATATTTTTGGTCTCATTTTATGTCAAGTAAATTGCTTTATCTCCCAACTTTTATTAATTTTGATACTGACTGGAACTCAAATAACAGACTGTTGTTTGATGAGATTGAGCCAACATCAGGGTCAAACCTAGACTTGGTAAGGCTTCTGTTTATAGCGATCGCGGTATTTGTGAGAAATGCGGGTGTTGTATTTCGCTTCCAAATTCAGATTTTGAAGAAACTACAGAGCAAGCTATAGAAGAATATCGGAAACATAGAAAGGGATATTATTCTATTCTTGAACCCGAAATAATAACTATGTGGCTCGATATTTATCTTGGCTGGTGTAACGTTTATTTCCTAGCCAAAATTAATGACGATATCGTTGTAAGTAAAAAGATTGATATACAAGCACTTCTTCCAGAAGCTTATAGTTTTTGTGCTTAGAAGTTTTTCAATACTTCGTATTGCAGTAGTTGTGTTATCGTAATCCCGATACATTGGATCTAGGTGAAACGGGAAAATCCCCGTTTGCTCTGAACCTAAAAGTAATTATTTATTTTTTCAAGCAACAATCATAGGAAAAATGAAAAATACCTCTCGTTTAATCGAACTATACTCTACTGGCAAAATTTCTTTGGATGGTCTTTTTGCAGAATTAGAATTTGATGATGATTTAGACAAGAATCAAATTATTGAATATTGTAATAAAAATATTTCGACACTTAATTCTTTTTTTTATGATGCTGAAATTTTAGTGTTTTTTACTGAATATATTATATATGGTTTTATTTTAAATTACTTTGTTGTCCGAACTATATTTTATATCGTAATTTTCCCAATTTTTTTATTCACGATGTATAAAAGAAATGGTATTATTTTATCTGGAATTATTATGAACTTAATTTTCAAGAAAAAATATTACCGTCTTAAAAAATTAAATACTTTAAAAACTATTGCAACTCTTGAATTAGAAGAAATAAGCAAATCATAATCTTGGGTTTATGACAATGATTTAATTGATTAGCTGCTAAGATTTACTAAATATTGGCTATAACTCCAAAGGTTAAATCTTTCTTTTTTCAAGTAGCAGTCCTTTACTTATCGGGCTACACTCAACTGTAGGTTAAAACTCTCTTTAAGAAACAAACTTTCAGCAATTATGGCAAAATAAAAATGAATAATTGGGTCGAAAATTACCGAGAAATACTACCCTGGAGCGATTATCAAACTCAAGTTTTTGATAACCTAAAAACTGGTAAAAATTTGCTCATAGAATCAAAGGCTGGAAGCGGGAAAACCACGTTACTCGAAGGTATTGTTGCTTCATTATTAAATCAGAATCCTAACCATAATATCCTGCTTTTAGCCTTTAATAAACATATTGCAACAGAACTAAAAACTAGAGAAAGAATACCCCGCGAATGTGAAGTCAGAACCTCTCATAGTATGGGTTACAAATTGCTCAGAAAGCACTTACCACTTCTAAGAGAAACTGATAGTTTGAAGATACCTAAACTTGCCAACGAAGCTATCGAAAAAATATCATTTGCTGAGAGTGATTTACCCAAAATAATATTTAATGCTGGTTTTGAGGCGAAACAAAGAAGATCAGAATTTCTCAGGAATTTACGAAAATTAGTGGATATGGCGCGAAATAACTTTGCTCAAACTGATAATGAACTTGATGCGATAAGAGAAAAATATGGCTTCAATAGCATTAGCAAACTAGAACGATATTGGCTTTATCGTTGTCTCAGATGGATACTTAAAAAAGATGAACAACTAGCCAAACGAGGGGAAATTGACTATGGGGATATGCTCTATTTGCCTCATATTTGGCAAATAAAACCACCCAAGTATCATTTTGTACTGGTTGATGAGGTTCAAGACGTAAATACTGCTCAAATTAGGCTATATAAAAGCTTGGTGGATAGGGGTGCTACTTTTATTGGAGTGGGCGATCGCTACCTTACAACAACAACAAATTTATATTACTTAATATAGAAAAAACAACAACAACTGCCCCAATTTATGTGGTAGGGTAAATCTCATAAAGTTTTACACGAAGTAAAAGTGATAACTATAGAAAGAGCAATCGACCCTCAAACCGAGGAGAGATTTTGCTGTGTGTTCAATACAAAAACCCACTTGCCGATTCAACCTATCCAAAGATATCTCAATTATTGCCGTAAGCGACAACTAGCAGCTAATACAGTCAATACTTATGCTTGCCGATTAGTCGATTTTTGGCACTGGTTAGAGTATAAATCTCTAGACTGGCAAGATGTAGGTCTAAACGAATTAGCAGATTTTGTTAACTGGTATCTCCTTGGTGGAGACATAGAAGTCATTTCAGAAGAGGTTAGAGAAGCAGTATCTAAACGCAGCCCCCGTACTGTCAATCTAGCAGTTACAGCGATTCAAGGAATGTATGAATTCCACTCTGTAGAAGGTAGAGTAAATGAAAAACAATTTACTAAGTTAGCTCATGGTTGGAGTAAACGTGGCGGATTTTTACGGGGGATTGTTAAGAGTAGCCCAGATAGAAGAAAACGAATCAAGGTCAAAGAACCAAAAAACTTTCCTGGTTGGACCAGATCTAGCGAAGCTGTCACCAGGGGCAATCTAGCTCGAAATCCTTGCTCCATAAGCATTTCAGGCTCACTTTTTTAGCTCAATCCCATAATCCTTCAAATCTAGCTGCTGAGAGCCGTGTATACCTGACAGTATTCTGAATATTGGCATGACCGAGATAATCCTGAATTGTTCTCGTATCTACTCCTTTATTCGCCAGATAATAACCACAAGCATGACGGAGTAAGTGGGCATGAACAGTAAAATCAAATGCAGCCCATAAACCTGCTTGATGAACGATATGACTAATAGTTCTCTCGCTTAAAGGAGTGTGACGATTACCAGTAAATACAAAAGGTGAAGGCTCTCCATCTCGTTTCAGTTTCTTCAAAGCTCTCATCTCATCACCTTGAAGTGGATGACGACCAGAACGAGAACCCTT
>JASJDB010000082.1 GCA_030065315.1 Xenococcaceae cyanobacterium MO_167.B52
GGATTGTCTCTGGTGCAGGAATCTGATTTACGGATTGCTTCGATTGAATCGTCACACCAAGAAAAATCTTATCCACTGGCTTTTTATCCCACCAAACCTTTTTATCCCACCAGACCCTTGCCTGAGCCTACCAAACCCTATTATCCCCTGCCGTATTATCCATGCAGTCCTTATCCCATCGAGGATGGTAAGCTACCTTGGTGTGCTGTCATTCTCTAACCTCCTGTGAGGAAATATCTTCGCTTCTTAATTAAACATTCATCCCATTATTGGAAAGTGAAGGGTTTGGTAATTAAGTTATAGTGACTTCTTTTTTGGTTGTTGCAGATTATTAGTCTCCAGGAGTCATGAAATTATGTTTGATTCTATACCCAAAGAAAATAATCAATATGCTGTGGAAAGCAACACTTCAGATTTAGAGCCAGAGTCGCCTGCTGAGGGATTTACGAGAGAAACGCAGCACTGCTCAACAGTGCTATATCCTCGATTAGCGTGTAAGGTTAATCTCTATCAAGATTGTATTATTCTCGCGCAGGATGGTCGAGATTTTAGCTTTCAGCTCAAAGGTCAATCAGGAGAAGCGTTAGAGAAACTTTTTTCAATGATGGACGGCACCAGAAGTCTGAGCAAACTTCAACAGATTTTCTTTCCCCAGCGCCCCGAAGCTGTTAATAGTATTGTGCGTAACTTAGACGAGCAGGGGTTAATTGATGACGTTGCCCAGTTGCAGGTTCATTCAGATATCGACCCCCTGATGGAATTAGAAGATTTAACTCATCAATTACTCGACAAGAGTGTTGCTGAAAATCCGTTCTGGAAACAAATAAAGTCCGCTGAATCTAAGCTGCCAATCAACGTTCTCTATGGCTTTGCTATAGAAAATTACCACTTTTTCTGTCGCAAATGTGATTTTGATTCCCCCATGCTTGGATTCCAAAACTCGACAAAATTTCGACAATTAATTAATAAACGCTACTGTCAGGAATACGGGCAAGATGAGCTTTGGCTTGAAGCTCTTTATGCCATTGGTA
Organism: Xenococcaceae cyanobacterium MO_167.B52; assembly: GCA_030065315.1. Classification (GTDB taxonomy): domain Bacteria; phylum Cyanobacteriota; class Cyanobacteriia; order Cyanobacteriales; family Xenococcaceae; genus JASJCP01. The sequence continues at coordinate 1,032 of JASJDB010000082.1, forward strand.
TTAGCCGTGAGGAACTAATAGACACAATGCCACTCCCCCAAACTATGGCATTGTACAACGCTTTAACCTATTGGGCTAATTTTGAGCCACTGTTTTTCTTGAGTATTCTAGGATTTTTGACAAGCCAGAATTTCCATAATTTTGAATCTTATCTTCAAGCCTGCATTCGTCTCGAAGTGGACTCTCACTTTATCGACCCGATCAAACAGCTGGTCAATACTAAGCTGAAAGGAGAACAGATCAACCTAACCAGTTGCGTTTTTCAAGAAATTCTCCACATCGACGGGGAAACGAGGCAACGGTTTAGAGGGCAAATCTATTTGTTTATAGAAATATATGACAATTTCCATCGGGCTATTTGGAACTACTACTCGTCCGCAAGCCATTTACTGCGATCAGTGTCGGCAATTTAAGCAAGGGAGAGAACTAAATTATGTCATTGTCATTGACAAAGGTTATATTCCAACAGCCAATCTTTAAAGAGCGGGTATTTTTTAAATTTAAAGATACTGGTGTTGAAATTCGCTATCGTAACCAAGGTTGCTCTATCACTTTTCCACCTGAAGACCAAAAAGAGACAACTCAACTGTTAAGGCTCTTGCAGCGCGGTGGTATGTCGCCAGAGCAATTGAGTCAAGCTTGCCCAGGACTTCGAGAGCAGCTTCCAGAACTGCTCGCCGAGTTCGAGTGCCGTGGCATGCTAACCGAGACTCAGAGAAAAATAATCTCCTCTGGTGTCACCGGAGACCAGTTTTATCGAGAAGTATACCGATTCATCGAGCGCCTCAAGAGAAAATTTCCTTCTTCTCCCTTTTGCCAAAAGATGGCTGATGGGACGATTAGTAGAGAGCAGTTGATTGGCTATGCTTTGGAATCTTATCACGTTACTCATCTATGTCCTAGACTTCTGGCTCCTTCCATAGCCAATTATGAATCAACAGCAACGCAAAAACTCCTCCAGGATTTCTTTGTCTCTGAGTTGCATCATGATCGTTTACTGGAGAATTCTTTGAAGAGCGTGGGCATTGAGGGGGCGCAACTCAAACAGATCCAGCCTCTGCCCATGACCTTTGCTGTTTGCTCTGCCTTAGGAGTTTTCGCCCAGCAGCATCCTCTAAGTTTTAAAGCTGCACTCATGTTGTTTGAGCAAGACGATAAAATCTTCCACAAATTGTATAAACAGCAGTGTCAATCCAACCAGCTTCCAGCTGAATTTTATCAACCCATCCTGCTCCATGGGAGGATCAATGAGGAAGGGGGACACGAACAAATCACAAAGGTTTTGCTAGCAGAGGTTCCCTATGTATCACCGGAAGAACAATTGGCGGTCAAGAAGAACCTAGGAATGTTGATCGAGTCGATGGTGTTGCGGACTCACGAGATTCTTGAATACTATGGCAATCCAAATCAAATCAGCCCTCGTTGTTTTTAGGATATCGTTGATTGTTCATCGTTCATTGGGTGTACCCCATAACTATGAGAACCACTATAACCCTTTTCTCTCACTCTAGGATGTTGAGCCTGTACCAGGCGATCGCTAAATAAGTCAGGCAACTTTACTGGAAAAAAAATGAGAGGAATTGCTACCAAAGTTTGCTAGAATTGCCTGTTAAAATGTACAGTTTAAACTCGCTCTAGTTTTTAGCATTTAATGAAAGGTTATAAAAGTAATGAAACCCGTTTAATCTACCTGTTTAAAAAAATGTTTTCTTATTTTAGGATTGTCTTATCAAAAATGGTCAGAAAAACTTAAATCTGACAGAAAAAACTTACAACATCATGATCTGGAAGTCTTAGCCTTAGAAGTTCTTGATTCAACCAAGGGAGAAATAATCGAATCTAGAATTAACAATTTAGCTAAGAATGTGGGAAAACCTTGACAAATTATTTCTGACCATGGCAGCGATATCAAAAAAGGAATTGAACTCTATATTTCTAAAAATCCTGGAATAATTTATACTTATGATTTTACTCATCAAGTACCTTTATGGCTCAAAAAAGAGTTATCAAAAAATGCCAAATTTCAAGAATTATTAAATCAATGTAATTTAACTCGCTCCCAAATTCAACAAACAAAGTTATCTTTTTTAATTCCTCCTGCTCAAAGAGCTAAAGCCAGATCTCATAATATAGACCTTCTGGTAAGTTGGGGACTTAAAGTCCTTAAATACTGGAACAGACAAGATTTTTCTCTGATTAATACTCAATTTATTATCGATAGAGAAACCCTATTTATATTGAGAGATGAACTAGACCAGAATTGTTTGAAAAAACTTTCCTTAATTCTCGGTATAAAAGCCCCAGATTTTATTTCTTTTTCCGAAGTAATGACTAAAAAACTTGGTCGAAAACTCTGGCAACAAAAAGGCGAATTAATTTCTCAAGCAGCCGAATTAGGACGAAGAAAATTTTGGGAAAAATTGGGTTGGTTATTAAATTATGAAAAAGAACTTCACATTTATGCTGAAATTCTCGAAGTTTTTACTCTAGGAAAAAAGCAACTCATACAACAAGGAATTCATCCCTTATCTCAACAGGATTGGTTGAAATTAAGCGAGAAATTTTCTGATTCAGCTTGGATTCAATCAACTCAACAAAAAGTCATTTTGATTTTAGATTTTAGATTTGGGATTTGGGATTTTCCCCTGCTTGAAAGTCAGGGGCTTGCAGATTTTAGATTTGGGATTTTAGATTAATGATTTTACGATTTTTCAATTTGGGATTTTCCCCTGCTTGAAAGACAGGGGCTTGTTTTTAATCCAAAATCGGCAATCCAAAATCCAAAATGGTTTTGTCATTGTTTAATTGCTACTTCTGATTTTTCAGGAAAAATTAAACATTGAAAGAACTAGATTGCTTATTAACTCATACTTTTGTTTTATAAGTGTATTTTCTTGTATTGCATAAAGTTTTTACAAAGATATCTGTGATTGGTGAGTATTGTAACTTATTTGGGATTTTATTTGTTTGAAAATACTGATCCTTTATTCGATAAATAGAGTAAACAAATAACAAGAAATACTGATGTATTTTATGATTTTTATCTTTAATATAAATTTATCCAAAACTTTTAAATACATCTTGTTTTAATACATTCTTTAGATTTAGCAAAATAATTAACCATGAAAAACAACCAATTTTTACATATATCATGTCTAGGTCTCATGGCTTTATTACATGGGGTATCCCTTAATCAATCAACTATTGCTAAAGCTAATAATCAAAATGCTTCTAGTTTGCCATTGTTAAGTAGTATTTTAAGTAATGTTCAAAAAACTCATTCTAATTTTGAAATAACCCCAGTAGTGGATGATTTTACTCATCATTTGGCTGATGAGCTTACTAATCATAATCTTGAAGTAAACCAACAATATTTCACTCAACCTAGCTTGAAATCTAAAAGTGATTTTGACCAACGGTCAGAGCAGGCTCCGTCGTTTGACGGCGGAGTAATCTCTGACTTTGTATTTTATGATAATTAAGACAGTATTACTCTTCTAGTTACGATATATTAGGTAATGGAATTCTTGGCAAAATAATCTTGATATCAAAAGTTAAAGATAAAAAGCTCGATAATTAATTCTTACAAATTAAATAGCAAGACTAGACTAACATTACAGGAATAGTGCTAGTTTCTAAAACTGCTTGGGAAGTAGAACCAAGTAGTACTTTTTGCCAAGACTGCTTTTCTCGTTTACCCATAATAATTTCCGTTACTTGATAACCTTGAGCAGTGTTAATGATTATTTCAGGAATTACACCTTTAGTGGTAATAAATTCATAACGAATATCTAGTAATAGACGACTAGTAAGCTGTTGTAATTGCTCAATTTCTATAGCTGTAGAATTGTTTGCTATGTGAATAACTATTACCTTACCGTTGCTGCGTCGAGCTAAATCCGCAACCTTGGTTAAAACTACCGTAGCAAGAGGAGAAGTATCGATCGCAGCCAGTAAAATAGTTTGATTGGTAGTAGCTACTTTAGTAGGATCAATCGGGTCTTTGGTTAATAGTTTATCGGCAAAAGTTGGTATTGCCCAAGCACCGACAGGAGCGGTAATTAAAATGGATAATGCTGCCATAGCAAGTATAATTTCTCCTCCTACTATGCCTTGACTGAGGGGAATAGCACCAATAGCTGCTTGTACTGTAGCTTTAGCAGAGTTGCCTGGTAAAAGAAATAACTTTTCTCGCCAAGTCCAATTACTTCCCAAGGTAGAAAGATACCAGCCAATAGTGCGTCCCAATAATAATCCAATCCCTAGTAAAATAATCCCAGATATTAAGTTATTCTCTAGTACTTCTAGTTGGATACTAGCTCCCATCAAAACAAATAAAAATATCTCCGCAACTAGCCAAAGATGATTAAATTCATGGCGTAACACTCTTGCTGTGGGGGGATCTAACTCAATTAAAAAGAACCCCAAAGCCATTACAGCTAAATAACCAGAATAATAAGGATATTTAGCAGCAATAACTACAATTAATAATGCCAAAGTTCCCGTAATTAAAGTATTTTGAATTGTATTTTGAGTCAAGTTTTGTTTCACAACAATAAAAACAATTACTCTTGCTATCAAATAACCAATAATTACTCCTAGAACAATTTGTAAGATAACTTGCACTGGCAGTAACCAAATAGCACTATTGGTAATCGATTCTTGACTTAAAAAATTTAATAACAAACTAAATAACAGTAATACCAAAACATCAGATAAAGCACTGCCAGTTAAAATCGCATCCGCAATTCCTTTTTTGACACCAAACCCCAAACTTTTGAGTCTTAACATACCAGGAACAATTACTGCAGGGGACTCTGCACTAATTATGCACCCTAATAATAATCCTGTCATAAAATCAAATTTAAAGATAAAAATAGCAGCAACAGCAATTACCAAAGTTTCTGCGATCGCAGGTAAAAAACCTAATCTTAAAGCAACACTTCCTTGCTGAATTAATTTATCTTTATCTAATCCTAATCCTGCTCGCATTAGAATTACTACCACTGCCATAGAACGAAGATCGTCAGCAATTTTTAAAATATTATAATCAATTAAATTAGTCATTTGAGGACTTAACAATATCCCCACCAAAATCATCCCAATTAGTGGTGGTGCGCCAATACGCCTGGCGATTTGACCACCAATAAAGCCCAATAAAAGAATTAAAATTAAACTTAATAAAGTCATCGACCTATTTTAATTGTTTATCCTGTTATTTATTACTGATTATTTTAGCTCGAAGAAACAAAACAAAAAGCGATCTCGGCAAAACCGAGATCGCTTTTTATTAAATTATGGAATAATTCTATCTTTTTCTTATGTTCTTAGCCATACTGCGAAATATATTCATGTCATTGGAACTAGCAGCAGACTTAGAAGAACTAGGAGTAGACTTAGGGGTACTAGTGGATTGGAATGAGGTACTAGAAATAGAACTTTGTTGACTAGCTGTTACAGCAGTATTAGCAGAATTGTCCTCTAAAGAAGAGACATTTTTAACTGATTCTAAACCATTAGGATTCTTTAAAGTTTTAGGGAAAGTATGTCTTACTTGAATGGACTTTCTCATATAGTTGATATTGCCCATAGTCTGCGCTTCATCTGGATCGAGGAAAAAATCTTTGTTTGCCATAATTGAAACTTCTCCTAATATTGATATTTTTTACAAAAAATTTCAGAGACTCATTAAAAAAATGATTTGAAAAAAGACGTAGCTACGACGCCTATTTTTATACTATCGAAAGTAGGACAAATAAATTAAAAATTTATTTAACTAGTCCCAAAAGCATTATGATTACTACATATTAAAATGTTAATTTTTATTAAGATATTAACATTGCTTAAAAATTAGTAAATTTACGATAAGAAATAAATCTTCCCTACTTCTTCCCTAGTTTAGTCTAATCATAATTAAACAAATATAGATAACAGCAACAGCATAGGCTATGCGAATATTACTTGTAGATGATGACGAAATTTTAGTAGATATCTTGACTCAGTCTCTCAGTAGTCAAAATCATGTAATAGACGTAGCAGAAGATGGAGAAATAGCTTGGGAATATATCGAAAGTCTAGAATATCAACTAATTTTGCTAGATATAGATTTACCTAGATTAGATGGAGTAAGTTTATGCGAAAAAATTAGAGCAGAAAATTATACAATTCCAATTTTGTTAATGACTGCTAAAGATGCTAGTCAAGATCGGATTCGAGGTTTAGATGCTGGTGCAGATGATTATTTAACCAAACCCTTAGATTTAGGAGAGTTAAATGCCAGAATTCGGGCTTTATCGCGACGAGGAGAGGTAATTCCGACTAATATTTTGGCAATTAATGGATTAACTTTAGATCCTATGAGTTGTCGAGTTAGCTATCACGAAAAACCGATTAAACTTACTGCCAAAGAATATAGCCTCCTAGAATTATTTTTGCGTAATCCTTCACGAGTTTTTAGTAGATCGCAAATATTAGATAGTATTTGGACATTTGATGATCCACCCTTAGAAGAAAGCGTCAAGGCTCACATCAAAGGACTACGAAGAAAGCTCAAACAAGCTGGGATTATGGGCTGGATTGAAAATGTCTATGGTATTGGCTATCGTCTTAATGCTCAGGTAAAATCTTCCTCAACTAATAGTTCAGAAAAAAATCAATCTGTTACCAATTCTGTTGAGCAAGAATTTAACCAAAAAATGGCACAGATGTGGCTGCAATATCAAGACAAAATGATAGAAAGAATGGATGTATTGCAGAATGCCATAACAGAAGTTCAAAATCAAGAATTATCTGCTGATTTGCAAAAGCAAGCTGAAAAAGCAGCCCATAAATTAGCTGGGGTATTGGGAATGTTTTCCAGAGAAACAGGAACAGCGATCGCCAGAGAAATTGAAAATCTGCTAGGAAATCACTCTGTATTGGATTCTGCCCAACAGGAAGTGTTGATCTCCCTAGTCAAAGATTTAGATAATCTTTTGGCTCTGGATACCACGACAAATAGTAATTCAGAAACAGAAACACCAAAGTTACTTCTAATCTCAAAAGATACTGAGTTACCAAAATTAGGCAAATTACAACAATTAAGCTGGCAGACCATAGAAAATATAGAAGAAGCTAAAACCTGGTTACAAAGTAATTCCCCTTACTTAGTAATGATAGATACAGAGATAACTAGTCAACCAGATCAATATATCTCCCTAATTTTTGAACTAGCTTCTCGCACCCCTGCAATACCTACATTAGTTTTATCAGCGACTGATGAATTAAGTGAACGCATTACCGTAGCTCGTGCTGGTGCGAAAGGCTTTTTGGTTAAACCAATCACCTCTGCCATAATTTGGCAAACCGTAAATCAATTATTAGAACAAGAACAATCTACATTACCGAAAATTCTGATTGTAGATGACGATCCCATATTTCTTTCTGCTATACAATCTATTTTGGAGCCTTGGGGAATCAAAGTTAGTACCCTAGAAAATCCCCTAAATTTCTGGGAAATACTCAAAGCAACTAATCCTGACTTACTAATTTTAGATGTAGAGATGCCCGAAATTAACGGAATTGACCTGTGTCAAGCTCTCCGTAACGATCCTCAATGGCAAGAATTGCCGACTCTCTTCCTCACCGCTCGCCAAGATAGTGCAACTATTCAGCAAATATTTGAAGTAGGAGGAGATGACTATATTCCTAAACCTGTAGTAGGTGCAGCCTTATTGGCTAGGATTAATAACCGTCTGGATCGCAGCCGTTTGATTAAAAAACTTGCTACCAAAGATACTTTAACGGGACTAACCAATCGTCCCCAAAGCAATCGCGAATTAGAAACTTTATTACAACAAGCAAACACCCAGAATCAGCCTTTTAGCCTAGCTTTATTGAGAATGCCAGAATTAGCTGAGATTAATCTTAAATATGGTCATCAAATTGGCGATCGCATATTACAGCAATGGGGTAAAATTATTCAAGCAGCTTTTCGCGAGCGAGAAATAACCAGTTATTGGGGCAATGGGGATTTTATTATTGGTATTCTCAACTTCAGCAAAAGTGAAACTAAAGAACACTTAATAGAAGTGTTAACTATTCTGAGAAAGCAAATCTTTACGGGGTTGGATAATACTCGCTTTCAAGTAGATTGCATCTGTTCGGTGGCAGAGTTTCCCCAAGACGGAATAACCCTACATTCCCTTTATCAATCTTGTTATCAAAATTAGAATCAATGCTCCATATTCGTCAAGCTCAACTACAAGATATAGAAACCCTGTTCGTGATTAGAACCAGTGTGATTGAAAATCATCAATCTCGTGCTGAAATAGCCGAATTAGGCATTACGCCTGAGACCGTTGCCCAAATGTTACAAACAGATTGTCGTGCTTGGATTGCAAATATAGAGGATAAAGACATCGGATTTTCCATTGCTAATGCTACAGAAAAAACTATTTTTGGTGTATTTGTGCTACCTGAATTTGAAGGTAATGGAGCAGGAAGGGCTTTAATGCACCAAGCAGAATCTTGGCTATTTTCCCATAATATTCCAGAAATATGGCTCTTAACTGGTAACGATCCTAACTTAAGAGCCTATGGTTTTTATCTCCACCTTGGCTGGATCCCTGTGGGAGTTCAACCTGATGGTGAAATGAAATTTATCAAACAACAAAACAATCAATTTTCTACAGATAGATGAGGAATACGACTCCATTCATTCCAAGAGCCATCATAATTTCTGACATTAGGATAACCTAGTAAATATTTCAAGATAAACCAAGTATGCCCAGAACGTCCCCCTACTGCACAATAGGGAATAATAAACTTATCAGGAGTAATATTTTGTTTCTGATAAATTTCTTCTAATTCAGTAAAAGATTTAAAAGTACTATCATCATTGTGAGCTAATTCATAGTAGAGATTGATCGCTCCTGGAATATGTCCCCCACGTTCATTTTCTGTAGGAGGATTCATCATAAATATTTCACCACGATATTCTTCAGGGGTACGAACATCTAGTAACTTACAATCATTTTTAGCTCTTAATTTTTGCAATTCTTCTAGAGTGATTCTTAAATTTTCCTGGGGAGATTGAGCATGGTATTTTTTCGGTTCTACAACTGTTACTTCTTCAGTCACAGAATAACCATCCATTGTCCATTTTTTGCGACCACCATTTAAAATTCGTATATCATCATGTCCAAAAACTTTTAATAACCAAAAAATACAACCTGAAGTAGCAATATAACTATCATGAACTAGAACTACGGTGGTATTATTACTAATACCCGAATTGCCTAGCAATTGTTCCATAGCAGTTGGATCAAAATTAAAGCGAAGATCGGGAGTCAATGGTGTCATTGCATTCCAAAAAATCGACCCAGGAATATGACCTTTGTTGTATGATTCTGGACTTAAATCTATTTCAATAATACGAATATTTGGATCATCTAAATGTTCCGATAGCCATTGAGTATCAACCAAGGTTTCAGGATGAGCATACTGAGACATAACATTTAATCGATTTCTAATTCAACTATAGCTATCATAAGAATCATAATTAGCCCTGAATAGTCCCCAAAAGGGTACACTTTGCTACTAACTAATTAGTAATGACAAAATCATTAAAATCTTTATTTAAAGCGATCACGGAGTGCCTCGCCTTCAGCGAGATCGCGCAAACAGAAAGCGAAAAGCAATTGCAACAAAATGTTATTGACGAAATTAGGGAATATTTTGCAGCCAAACGCTGTGGAATTTTTATGTTTGCTCGTCTTCCTAATCTTGCCCAGAAATCTAAGTTATTAAAATTAGCTTTATCTCTAGAATACAATCCTATCCTGCGTTATCTGATGGAACATCATGCACCAGTCCATGAAGAGATAATATTGCCAGAAGGACAATGGAGAACTATTTGTCCTCGTTTTGATCATGGTCATGTTATGGCGGGTCCTATTGTTAATGATGGTATCTTAGTAGGAGGTTTAGGAGTAACTCGCGATCGTAATTCTCCTCCTTTCAATAATCAAGATATTGCAGATATGAGTGCTTTATCTCTTCATCTATCAATTTTGTATGTCAAGATACAATCTAAGTCCATCAAATTCACTGCCTCTAGTAGCAATATAATAACTCCTCGCGAAAAACAAATTGCTGAATTAGTAGCACAAGGATTAACTAATGCTCAAATTGCCAACAGTATTTGGATTACAGAAAATTCTGTTAAGCAAGCTTTAAAACGAATGTTTCGTAAGTTAAATGTTTCTTCTCGTGCTGAAATGATTGGAAAATTAACTAGTATTATTTCTGTCCAATAAATTATATTAATTTAACCACATAATGCAATATTTATGAATATTAATCAATATAAAATCACAATTTTTGATACCACAATGCGCGATGGAGAGTTGACTCCAGGAATAACCATGAATCTCGCGCAAAAAATAGAAATAGCAAAACTTTTAGAATCAATTAAAGTTGATATTATTGAAGTTGGTTATCCTGGCTTTAATTGAATGTTCTGTTAATGGATTAGGAGCTAGAAAAGGTAACACAAACTTGAATGATCTAGCTTTAAAAATTAGCAATTACCAAGATTATTTAGTCGATCTTGAATTAAATTTGATAACATCAGTATCAAAATCCATAGCAGACATTTTAAAGTATCAAAAATGAATTTTCATCCAGTAAGATGGTCTTTAAGAAAATCGATAAATACTCTAACTTTGAGAGGCACATAAGTGCGAAAAGGATAAACTAGCCAAGCTGCGGTTTGAAAGTCTGTTGCTGTAAAATCGTAACTTGGTAAGACATCGATCAGTGTTTCAGCTTCTAAATCTTCCTTGATCAGCCAATGGGGAAGTAATGCTAGACCCATTCCCATAATGGCACACTGCTTCAAAGCAATGGCATTAGAAATCATAGTGCTTCCACTCACAGGTATTTCACTAATTTTTCCCTGGTTATTTCTGGATATCCATCGCGAGCGAAAACCCGCTAATGGAAAAAGCAGACAATTATGTTGGACTATGTCTTCTGGTTTATTTAATTTACCCCATCGCTTCAGATAATCAGGACTAGCACAAACTAAATAACTTGTTGACATTAGCTTTTGAGCAATTAGGGTAGAGTCTTTTAATGGTCCTAAACGAATAGCCAAATCAATTCTCTCGGCTAATAAATCCACCCGATAATCTGTCAGAGATAAATCAACACAAAGGTCTGGATAAAGTTTTGAAAATTCAGCTAACAGAGGAACAATGCACTTAAGTCCAAAAGCAACAGAAGCCGTAATACGAAGTGTTCCTTTTGGCTTTCCCGAAACTTCTTTGACTAAATCAACTGCCTTTTGCATTTCTTCAATCAGTGGTTCGAGCCGAGAAAAATAAGTCATTCCCGCTTCTGTTGGTGATAACTGTCTGGTTGTTCTTTGAAATAGTCTGACACCAAGCTCTTTTTCTAGACCAGATATTGAGCGAGAGACAGAAGATGGATCTATATTGCGTTCTCTTGCTACCGCAGCAAAGCTTCCCTGCCTCATGACTTCAATAAATGTTTCCAATACAGATATGTCCATTCCAGTCTTAGGGTTAAAGTAATTTCATGCAAATTATACATGACAGTAATTCTAAAAATAGTCTTTACTGTATTATTTGCATTAAGTATCATTCAGTATAAATACTTGTTAGGAAAAAATTATGGCAAAAGTAACTGTACTAGGAATGGGTGCAATGGGAACACGGATGGCTTTATCCTTAATCAAAGCTAAACATGAAGTAACGGTTTGGAATCGTAGTCTGGAGAAAACAGAATTGATTGTTCAGGCTGGTGCAGTCGTTGCAGATACACCCCACACTGCTGTCCAAAATGCTGACTTCGCCATTAGCATGGTACGAGACGACGAAGCTTCAAAACAAGTTTGGTTAGATTCTGAGACTGGTGCTTTAGCTAGTTTGCCTCAAAATGCGATCGCCATTGAAAGTTCTACTTTAACCGTAGGTTGGACGAAAGAACTAGCACAGCAGTTTGAGCAAAGGGGAATTGGATTTCTAGACGCTCCAGTAGCAGGAACAAGACCGCAAGCAGAAGCAGCCCAGCTTATTTATTTTGTTGGAGGTAATCCAGAAGTATTTGCCCAAGCCAAACCAATCTTACAGACTATGGGAAGTGCTATTCATCCTATTGGTTCTGTGGG
>JASJDB010000083.1 GCA_030065315.1 Xenococcaceae cyanobacterium MO_167.B52
CATACAGTAAGCGGGGAAGTTCAAATAATCAAAAAAGGGGAAATTCATTATTTAGTTCTTCAAGATAATTTTAAATTTGATGGCGCACCCGATCCCAAAATAGGCTTTTCTAAAAACGATGAATTTAGCGAAGATACCCTATTTTCTGGTTTGAATTTAGATGAAGGCAAACAAATTTACCGTTTGCCGTTCGATTTTAACCCGGCTAAATACGATGAAGTTACAATTTGGTGCGATAAATTCAATGCTTATCTAGCAGAGGCAAAATACTAGTCGTTTCGCAAGGATGTTGACAAGGTAAGAAAATTAGGGGTTTTTTTGACCCCCCAACCCCCAGAGGCAGATGGTCAAGAAGATTGTTATTTATGTTGGACTATATTATGTACTTTATTTAGACCAATTTTTTCTTGTTCACCCTTTGAAAATGTACTTGGATCAATACTTTTCCAAATAATTACTTTCAAGGAACTAATAAAAACTAAAGCTAAAACTATCAATTCCCAATTAACCTTGTTTTTCATTTTGCTTAAATAAAAGTTTTTTATTAAATAGCTATTATTTGTTACTTGTATTGATATTACCTTAAGATCGCTTGTAGTATTTATCGATTATTTTATTATTTTTTCTGAGACGAGACAGAATATGCTTTCAGATACATAAAAATTCTGCTAGAGGGTTTTAAGTTGTCTTCTAGGGCAAAAAATATTTAAGACTTCTGGTAAGCTATTTTCAAGGATTTAATGCCACAAAAGGTCATGCTAGTATTACCACTACTGAGAGATATTTACATATCAGTCCTGATGCTGGTAGCAGTCAGTTTATTGATTTTTGAAATTTTACTCATATTTTCAAAAATTGAAATGAGTAAAATTTCAAATGAATCAAAATCCAATTCGTTCAAATCTCAAACAAATATAAGATCTAATATTGTCAAAAACTCAACAAGTTTCTCTCGATGGACACAGTAAAATATACGCTGTCAGAAAGCCAGATGCCTACGGCTTGGTACAACATAAGTGCCGATCTACCTTCTCCCATACCTCCAGTCTTGAATCCTGGTACTGGTCAACCCATTAGTCCTGACGATCTCGCACCCCTATTTCCCGAAGAATTAATCAAACAAGAAGTAAGTCGCGATCGCTTTATTGAAATTCCCGAAGAAGTGCACTCGATTTACTGTCAGTGGCGACCAACTCCCCTCTATCGCGCCCGAAGACTGGAAAAAGCTCTCGATACCCCTGCCAAAATATACTACAAGTATGAAGGAGTTAGTCCCACTGGTAGCCATAAACCCAATACCTCTGTTCCTCAAGCTTATTACAATCAGAAAGAGGGAGTTAAACGTTTAATTACCGAAACTGGTGCGGGTCAGTGGGGTTCTTCCCTAGCTTTTGCGGGTGCATTGTTTGGACTCGATGTAGAAGTCTACATGGTCAAAATTAGCTACGAGCAAAAACCCTACCGTCGTGCAATGATGGAAACTTTTGGCGCACGGGTGATCGCTAGCCCCAGCGAGCGGACTGATGCAGGGCGCAAAATTCTGCAAGAAAACCCCGACAATCTTGGTAGTTTGGGAATTGCTATAGGTGAAGCGGTAGAGGTAGCAGCCCAAAATGAAGATGCTAAATATGCTTTAGGCAGCGTTCTCAACCACGTATTACTTCATCAAACCATTATCGGTCAGGAAGCTTTGACACAACTAGAACAGGCGGGGGATTATCCCGATATTTTAGTAGGCTGTACGGGTGGCGGTAGTAACTTTGCAGGTATCGCTTTTCCGTTTATGGGTGCGAAAGTGCGCGGGGAAAAATCTTCAATCAAATTTATCGCCGTCGAACCTGCTGCTTGTCCGTCTTTGACTAAAGGCAAGTATACTTATGATTTTGGCGATTCAGCCCATCTGACTCCGCTGGTGAAAATGCACACCCTGGGTAATTCTTTTGTACCAGAAGGCATTCACTCTGGGGGCTTGCGCTATCACGGTATGGCACCTTTGCTGAGTCATCTCCTCGAACTAGGTTTGATTGAAGCTCGTGCCGAAAAACAGCTTGATTGCTTTGCTGCAGGTACTACTTTTGCTCGTACCGAAGGTATTTTACCCGCACCTGAAGCTAATCATGCGGTTAAAGGTGCAATTGATGAAGCCTTACGTTGCAAAGAAGAAGGAGTTAGCAAAACCATTTTGTTCAATCTTTGCGGTCACGGTCACTTTGATATGCAGGCATATATGGATTATCAAGCAGGATTATTACGCGATACAGAATATAGCGCAGCAGAGGTAGCAATGGCATTGGCTGGATTGCCTGTAGTTGGCTAGATTTTCACGATGGGGGATGGCAACGATTCGATAATTCTACTGTAATATCCCCCTCAAACACTTTGATATCAATAGTTCAACAAAAACAAGTTTAATACGATGCTTCAAGTCTTTGGACAATAATTTTCCTAGAAAAAAACTACCCGCAGAGCTAATACAGATAGTCTTGAAATTCTATTTTTTTTGTAAAATCACAACAGTTATCTAACTATTTAATTTAAATAAAATTATTTAGCAGAGTTATTTGATATCTATAAACTTACACGTTGATTGTTAATTTTTAGAGTAATATCATTTCCCTTTAAGTTTGCTACAGATGATTGACGCTGAGACACGGTGAAACCGAGATTAATGCATAGCAGATCTAGAGTGATTTGATATAAAAGCTTATATTGAGGGTTCTGTACCCCCCAACCCCCAGAGGCAGATGGTCAAGAAGATTGTTATTTATACTCGACTATATTATGTACTTTATTTAGACCAATTTTTTCTTGTTCACCCTTTGAAAATGTACTTGGATCAATACTTTTCCAAATAATTACTTTCAAGGAACTAATAAAAACCAAAGCTAAAACTATCAATTCCCAATTAACCTTGTTTTTCATAAAAGCTGCATATTAAACTATCTTACTTTACTCAAAAATGGTTTTTATGACGTTCTGGATCTTTCTAAAATAGAAGCAGATCGCATGGAAGTCGAGCTAAAGTCTTTAAAATTAGATACTTTGTTACAAGAACTGTACGATCTGTTTAAGCCTCAAACTATCAGTTCTAACATCGACTTCAAGATAGATTGTGAAGTCGATGAAATTGTTGCCGATCCGATTAAAGTTAAGCAGGTTCTCACTAATTTACTTTATAACTGTTTTAAATTTACTCACACTGGAGAAGTTTACTTGCGAGTGAATCGAGATAATATAACAAAATCCCAAATTATCTTTTCTGTGATCGATACTGGGATTGGAATCGAATCTAACGACTTTGATCATTTATTCGATCCTTTCATACAAGAAGATAACTCAATCCGAAGAAGTTATGGTGGGACTGGTTTGGGTTTGTCGATCTGCAAAAAGTTAGTCGAATTAATGAATGGAAAAATTTGGCTTTTTAGCCAGGGCAAAAATAAAGGAACGACTGTTAGTTTTTCTTTACCAATTCGGGAGTGATACTAAATCCTGTTTAGATACAACAATTTAAATTTGTGGGAATTCAGAATTCACAACGACCTTCGGTAGTCAAGGGCGCGACACTAGAACTTGATTCCAGTGCTTGAGTTGCCCGCGCTGCCGTATCTAAAGTGATTTGATACAAGGCATTAAATCAAATCACTGGGTAGATATGCCAACTTACTTAGTTTAGAGGTGGTATTTTCTTCTACTTGTTGATTATTTAAACTCAAACGCCAAAATTTCAATATTTCTCGGCTAACTTTTTGCGGATAGAAGTAATGGAAGAAATGATTGCCTTGCTCACACTCCCATAAGACATCATCTTCCTTAAAATAGCCATACCAGCCCTTTAAAGCATTAGGATCTACTATACTATCGTTTTGACTACCACATACCATCAAAGGTGGTTTGATTCCTTGGGGTTTAATACTAACTTTTTTAAAAAGAGAATGGGGAGAAGGAGAAGTATTTAAATCTTGTCTCAGAATCTCGATTAAACCTTTAGTATTATATTGATTTTGCTTACCAAATAGTTTTTGTACCATTTGTGCCAAAATCATCTTTTGACTACAAGGTAATAATGCTCGCATCGTATAATAGTGTACTTGCCAATCAATTTCAGGATGGAAACCTACGCCCAATAGGGTTAAAGATTTAACTTTTTCAGGATATTTTTGAGCATATAATAAACCTATTGTTCCTCCTGTACCGTGACCAACTAAGTTAATCGGTTGAGCTAAAGATTCCAAATAAGATGATAATAAATCTAAGGCAATTTCCCAAGAACTAGCTTCATCTTGGTGTTGATAATATTCCCATCGAGCTATAGAAACTCCCCTAGATAGGTGACGGATTAGAGTATTATCAAAACGCTGAAAACTATGGTTAGCTGAAATCCAAACACTTTCAATAATTTTAGACATTTGTTAATCCCAATAAATAAATTTATGAATAGTTAGTTGTATAGTCAGACTTTAATTCAAAATCACGACACGCGATCGCATTTTCTGACATAGCCTCAGTTGGATGAAGAGTACATTTCAAACAATAATTTCCTGTAAAATAAACACAATTAGCACAGGGAATTTTGTGCATCTTTTTTACGTAATTAAAACCTTCGATCATTCCTTTAATTACTTTGTTGATTATCAAAGTAAAAATAAAAATCCAAAAACCAAAACAACCTAAAAAATGTAGCATTATATTCTTCTTTGAATCTTACTTATATATAAAAAAAAGGGGTAAAGAAATTATATTTTTTTGGTTATGACAATTTTTTACCCCTAAACCCAGAAGGAGAATTCATCTGGCAAACTTTTAACATTTAGCATTCATCATTGATTGTTTAATATTTATCTCAATGGTGAATACTAAATAGTTTAAATTCCAAATTCTGTTTTGATTTGTGCAACCCATTCTTTAATGCGAGGTTCAGTCAACTCAGATTGATTATCATCATCTAAGGCTAATCCCACAAACTTACCACCTTTATCTGCTCTAGAAGCTTCATGATCGTAACCATCAGTTGACCAATGACCAACTGTTTTTCCTCCTAAACTAGAAATTTTTTCTTCTAGAATGCCCATAGCATCTTGAAAATTCTCTGCGTATCCTACTTGATCTCCTGTACCAAAATAGGCTACTTTTTTACCGCTAAAATCAATATTGTCTAACTCTTCAAAAAATCCATCCCAGTCACTTTGCAATTCTCCAATATCCCAAGTAGGAGAGCCGATAATCAAATATTCATAGTCAGCAAAGTCACTATCTGTTACATCTCCAATATCGTGCAAAGTTACTGCATCTCCACCCAATTCATCTCGAATAATTTCGGCTGCTGATTCAGTTTTACCTGTGGTAGTGCCATAAAAAAGACCAATTTTAGTCATGTGTTACTCCTGAGTTCAATTTTTATGAAAATAATGTGCTTGATTTCAACAAAATCAGAGGAAACGAATTTACAACTTCAATTTTTAAAGTCTTTGAGTCTAAGACTAAACTAATTGCAAATTATTCCTATTTTTTTTAGGTAATTAACTATGGCTTTAAAAAAATTACTTGATTTTTCTATGAGATTAGAATACATAGAAAAATATTATCGAAAAGCCTGTAAAGAAAATTTCTTGGGGATTAGAGATGTATTTGTTAATCCCCGAAAAAATACTAAGGTTAGTCTATCATTATTGCAAACTATTTGCAATAAATTTGAGAGCAATTTTTCTAAATTTTGCCACTTAAAATTTCCTGTAAGATATCAAGATTGTCATAAATCAGATAAGCAAAAAATGCCCCTCCCACACCGCCAACAAAGAAAGAAGCAGCAAACTGACTCCAACCATCGACAGTTTTGAGAGATTCAGGCACATTGGGATTAGCTGTAGCATAGGTTAAACGGTCTGCTCGGAATTCTTTGCGAAAAGAAACAGTACCGTAAATAGACAAACCAGCAGTCAGAATTATTACTAGTCCACAAGCACTTAACAAACCTATCAAATTGGCATAATCTGTATTTCTTTGAGGACCCAGAAGTGCAAAAGGACCAAAAAGCAAGTATCCATGTGCCATGCCAATTTCTAAACCGCGAAACAAAGGCGAAATTCCAGGACGGTAAATAGGGAGGTATTTTAATAACCAAAGACTAAAATCAGAAGAATTAAGAGGGGTCTCAAAATTACCAATTTGAGGGTTACCAGAAAAAGTAATTAGTGTATCTCCTTTACTAAAATCAAATCCCGCAGCTTTAGCCTTAGCTCGAATAGCGTGCCAAATATGACCAAAGAGAAATAAGAGGGCAAATATCAAATGAAAAGTTGCTAACCAACCTCTCGCTGTTACAGTTCCCGTACTAGTTTCAATTAAACCCACAGGACCATAAAAAACTTCGGGATAGACTGTATTATTAACAGTGCAGAAATAAGCAGCAAACAAAGCCATATAAGCCAACGCACCCAAACTATAGGAAAGATAAGCTTCTCCAGAATAAACTAGTACTTTCTTTGCCCAATTAAAAGGTCTAGTCGCAGTGTGCCACAAACCTCCTAAGATGCAAATCGAACCAATCCAGAAGTGACCCCCTACCACATCTTCCAGGTTATTTACCTCTGCCATTCCTTTGTCGCCAAAAGCTCCAACTAGATAACCAAAAATCTGCCCTGGATTTACCGTAGGGTCAGTAATGATTCTTACTTGCCCTCCGTCGCCAGCCCAGGGGTCAAATAATCCTCCCCAAAACATGGCTTTAAAGACCAGTAAAAATGCACCTAATCCTAGTAAAGTCAAATGAATACCAATGATACTAGTCATCTTATTATCATCTTTCCAGTCGTAGCCAAAAAAGCCACCGAAAGTATCATTTTTTTCCAAGACTTCTGCACCAAGAAGAGAATGATAAATACCTCCAGCACCTAAGACAGCAGCGGAAATTAAATGTAAGACTCCAATCACAAAATAGGGATAAGTATCAATAATTTGCCCTCCATCTCCTACACCCAAACCTAATGTAGCTAAATGGGGCAGCAAAATTAAACTCTGTTCGTACATGGGAACATCAGGACTATAACGAGAAATCTCAAACAGAGTCATCGCTCCTGCCCAAAGTACAATCAAACCAGCATGGGCAACGTGTGCTCCCAGCAACTTACCCGACAAATTAACAAATCGGGCATTACCAGCCCACCAACCAATTTTGTTAGCAACAACAGCCGTCATTATTTCACCTCATGAAATTAAATCAATTCAGAAAAACTTTTACTTAGGTTCAGGACGAATGTAACCAGGAACAATCTTTCCTTGGTTAAAATCAAAGCCAGCAGCTTTTAAGGCATGGAAAATATGACCTTGTAGAAAAAAGAAAGCTAACCAAAAATGAGCATTAGCTAGCCAGGTTCTTGAAGAAAGCAAATATTCTTGTTCTGAAGAGAAATAAGGGAAGATATCAAGCTTAATCGATAATGGTGCTCCATAAAATACTTCAGGATAAACCGTAGTATTGACAGCACAAAAATAAGCAGCAATAAATCCCATCAAAGCTAATGCACCCAAGCTATAGGAAAGATAAGCTTCCCCTGACCAAATAAAAAGATTTTTTGTCCAAGAAAAGGGCTTGGTGTTGATGTGCCACATACTGCCTAAAATTAGAATGGCACCAACCCAAATATGACCACCAACTACGTCTTCTAAGTTATCGACTCCTGCAATCCAGTTTTTACCTACTCCTCCAAATAAGTAGCCAAAAATAACAGCAGGGTTAAGGGTAGGACTAGTTACAGTTCTAACATCAGAAATAGCAGGATCGTATAAGCCACCAAAAAACATGGCTTTAGCAACTAACAAAAATGCACCCAATCCCAGCAGAAACAAATGAATAGCGATGATATCAGTCATTTTTCTGGTATCTTGCCACTGATAACCGAAAAACTCCGATTTATTTTCGAGATATACAGGACCCCACAAGGAATGATAAGTTCCACCGAAACCGAGAAAAGCAGCAGAAATTAAATGTAACGCCCCAATTACAAAATAGGGATAGGTATCTACTATTGCTCCATCTGCACCAACTCCCCATCCCAGGCTGGCTAAATGGGGTAACAAAATTAAACCTTGTTCTGACATCGGCTGAGACAAGTCAAAACGGGATATTTCAAATAAAGTTATTGCCCCTGCCCAAAAGACGATTAAGCCAGCATGGGCAACATGGGCTCCTAATAATTTACCTGAGATATCTGTTAAGCGAGCATTTCCCGACCACCAAGGAATATCAGTTTTTATCTCTGCTGTTTGAGGACTATTTACTATAGTTGTCATGACAATTTATTCCTTAAAATATTAATTGAGAATAAAATTCAATAACTTACCCGTTAAGCTTACATTATAAACTCAATTATTGATAATATTTTTCTTTTAAATTAGAAAATACAATCTGAATATACCCAAGTAACAAGAAATTTTAATCAAAATCCAATGGAATTATCAATCATAAGTAAAGCAATGAATGATAGATTTCTCCTTGTAAGTTGGTTAATCCTGATGCTACGACTTATCAAAATGAATTGAAGATTGGATTAAGTTTTGTTTCAAATTTTTTGATATTTATTATCAATAATGCACAATGAAGCAGTTGCTAATTTATTGATAATTATTAGTAACAAGCTATACAAATTTTACCAAATTTAGGAGGTTTCATCTTGCAAACCTACGATAGATCAACAGTTAAATACGATTGGTGGGCTGGCAATGCCCGTTTCGCCAAGCTATCAGGCTTATTCATTTCTGCCCATGTAGGTCAAGCTGCTCTAATTGTATTTTGGGCTGGAGCATTTACTTTTTTTGAATTGTCCAAATACGACCCCAGCTTGCCCATGGGTCAACAGGGACTGATTCTCTTACCTCACTTAGCCACTCTAGGTTTGGGTGTGGGACAAGGAGGTGAAGTTGTCGATACTTATCCTATGTTTGTGGTGGGTGCAGTTCATCTTATTTCTTCTGCTGTTCTTGGAGCAGGCGCATTATTCCATACTTTCAAGGGTGAAAGCGATCTTTCTCAAGCTTCAGGAAAAGCCAAAGATTTTCACTTTGAATGGGATAAACCCAATACCCTAGGCTATATTTTAGGTCATCACCTTTTATTACTTGGTTTAGGGGCATTACTGCTAGTAGGTAAAGCCATGTTTTGGGGTGGTCTGTACGATGCTTCTATTCAAGATGTGCGAGTCGTCACCGACCCAACTTTGAACCCATTGACTATCTACGGCTACCAAACTCATTTTGCCAGTGTAGATAACCTAGAAGATTTGGTAGGCGGTCACATTTATGTAGGCTTTTTATTAATTGGTGGCGGTATTTGGCACATTATCACCCCTCCTCTTGATTGGGCGAAAAAGCTTCTCATCTTTTCTGGCGAAGCGATTCTTTCTTACTCTCTTGGTGGTATTGCCCTAGCTTCCTTTGTAGCTGCTTATTTCTGTGGGGTTAATACTTTGGCTTATCCTGTGGAATTTTACGGAGAAGTTCTTCAAGTCAAATTGGGAGTCTTGCCTTACTTTGCTGATACAGCAGATTTACCTGTAGGAGTACATACAGCTCGCTGTTGGCTATCTAATATGCACTTTTTCTTCGGTTTCTTCTTCCTGCAAGGTCATTTGTGGCACGCTCTACGTGCTATTGGGTTTGATTTCAAACAGGTAACTCAAGCTTTGGACAATGCAGGAACTCCCCAGGCTGGTCAACCTTTGGTCGGTACTCCTAAAGTTGCACGTCAGCCCGCAACGGCTGAATAGGGTTCAAACCCCGCGTCGCCTTAAGGCGTTTATGCGGTTTAGCCGTGAACGCTGAACCAGGGGAATTTAGCCTGATTGTCTAGGATGTATCTTCTCTCTCTCGTCTATTTTAGCTTAGTGTGAATTCTATTTTGCATTAAGCTTTCTTGCTATATTTTCAATCAATAACCATGACAGCAACAACATCATATAAAAATACCAATAACCAAGATTGGTTATCAGGTAATGCTCGCTTGATTAATTTATCTGGTCAACTCTTGGGGGCTCATATTGCCCATGCAGGGTTAATCATGTTTTGGGCTGGTTCTATAACTTTATTAGAAGTAACTAACTTTGATCCTAATATTGCTCCATATGACCAAGGATTATTACTGATTCCCAACCTAGCTCGTTTAGGTTGGGGTGTCGGTGCGGATGGAGCAATAGTCGATACTTATCCCTATTTTGTGATTGGACTGCTGCATCTGATTGGCTCTGCTGTTTTGGGTGCAGGGGGACTGTTTCACGTCTTTCGTGGAGTTGCTAATCTTAAAGATGCTGATGGTCGTGCTGTAAAATTCCACTATGAATGGAATGACCCCAAACAACTTGGTTTTATCTTAGGGCATCACTTAATTTTCCTTGGTGCAGCAGCATTATTATTTGTAGGCAAAGCCGTGTTTTGGGGCGGTATTTATGATTCCACAATTGCCGAGGTGCGAATTATCAGCGACCCTAATCTTAATCCTGTAAGTATTTTTGGCTATGTTTTTGGTTTAAGTAATGGGGTTTGGAATCCTTTAGGAATGGCTGCGGTAGATAATCTAGAAAATATTATTGGTGGTCATGTTTGGGTTGGGGTAGCTTGTATTGCTGGTGGTGCTTGGCACATTACCAGACCTCCTTTAGATTGGGCAAAAAAAGCTTTTACTTACAATGGACACGCAATTCTTTCTTATAGCCTAGCTGGAGTAGCATTAATGGCTTTTACTTCCGCTTACTTTGTAGCTTTTAACGATCTTGCTTTTCCTCCAGAATTTTATGGAACAAATAGAAGCTCTTTTGCAGGAGTACAATATCTACTCTGTGCCACTTTTCTGGCTGGTCATATTTGGCACGCTTTACAAGGGAAAATTCAAGAGAATTCTTCTGGTGTAATCAGCGAGGAAGATAAAGTTCAAACTATAGTTGCTGCTTTTATTGTTTTGGCTATTGTAGTTATCAGTTTAGTTTTACTATCTGCATTTCCTTCTTAAATAGGGTAGGGTGGGCAATGCCCATCCTACCTATATTGTTTTATTGTTTCCCTTTAAATTTGCTACAAATAATTGATGGGAAGACAACGCAGACAAGGGGGACTCGTGTTATCAAATAAACAGTCCCACATCTACTGAGAAAAAATCAGCTAAAACTTTAGCCTGAGCTTTACTAATACTGCGTTTACCATTGACTACTTCAGATACAACTCCCCTTGAACCAATTACTCCCACTAAGTTTTCCTGCTTGATTCCCCCTGCTTCCATCAGATGTAACAACATGGAATGAGGTGTTCCTTCAGGAATAGGATAATTTTCGTCCTCAAATTTTTCAATTAAAGTGACTAACAACTCAAGAATTGCATCCTCTTCCAAACTTCTATCCGCTTTGTGTTCTAGTTCCTGGGCTAATTCAATAGCGCGATCATTCTCTGCCTCAGTTTCTATCACTTTTGGTTGATACTTAACCAGTAATTGAGCATAGTCATTCGGGTTAATAGTAAGGGTCATTTTTCCATTTATCCTTGTCATATTCGGCATGAGTTAAAACGTACTTGATATAAATTCTCTGATGCTCGTAGATCATATCGACAATTAAACGATAGCGATTACCTTTAATATTGAAAACAGTAAAGTTTCCAACAGCTTCGGGGGATTCTTATGAATTGTCTTTATATATGGCAATCTAACAAATAACAGTTAGGCAAGCTAATTAGTTACTTTACTATTTGAGAGAGTAAATAGATTATCCTCTTTTCTCAATAAAAATAATGCTATTAATGCTGCTAGAGTAGGTACTGCTGCCCAAAATAAATGATTGGGTGGTTCGTAAGGATTAAATAGTTCTTTGTGGGTAGCAAGAGTTGAGACTGCGTGCATCCCCAAGATTGCTCCATAAGTCCAAATTTTAAACAATCCAGCCATAAAAGCCAGCACGATTAGAGTTTGTACTATTCCAATTAATAAAGAAATAGTGGGAGATATTTCGATTAAATAAAAGCGAGAAAACACTCTTTGCGTGATTTCGGGAAAAATTATTTTTTCTATTGACCACACCAAGAAAAATATTCCCGTACTCAAGCGAATTAATGCCAGACTGATCGCCAGCTTTTGTTTTAAATTCATAGCAATTGTTATGGTATTGTTATAAAAAGGAAATAGGATAATTGCCTACAGCGATCGCTAGCCCGATAATTGAGTTCGTGACTCGGTAATGTTTTTCGAGGTATGGCGATCGCGCTATAAGTCTGACAGTAGGGTTTAACGTTCCATCTCCGTCGGTACGCTATCGATTATTTGTTTTGTAAAGGAAAGAATGCTTTAGTCGTTGTTGAGATTGCTTAAATGAGAAGTAACGTTTCTCAAATATCCTCGCTCGTTGATGGTTTCGGGAGCGAGTCTGCCATCGGCAATTGCTACTTCGACTAAATCTTTGGCGGTTATTCTTCCAGTATTAGCTGCTCTAACAAAAGAGCCAGCACTGGGAATACCTTCAAAAGAGCCTTGATAACCGCGTCTGACCAAATTGAAGGGAGTAATTTCAACGATGTTATTAACAGACTGAGAATTAACGGCAGCCATTTCGCCAGCCATAGCGGGAGCAAAAAGGCTAGAAAGAGCAAGAAGGGATAGAGTAGAAATAACTAGGCGTTTCATGATTTTTCTCCTGTTGTTTTATCATCGTTGAATCTTTATCTTGATTACTAGAATCGTTTAACCAACTGAGAAACTTCTAACCCTAAACTGAGAAACTAATAAGTATTGATTGAGAATAGATTTAGATAAATTCAGTTAAGATTAAGCGTGGCGAGCGAGCATTTAATCAGCATCAGTGGTTCTATTTTGTTGGAGCGCCATATTAGATAGTTATCCTTTCTTTACTGGTGTTTGTCCCAACTGCGGACATAAATTTGATGGCGAGGGACGCTGCTTCGCAAGCAGCTTGTCCAATCGCCATGTTGATAAAAGTAATCCTCCCAAGGTGCATTGGGATTGTCCGAATCCAGACTGTGATTGGGTGGATGATTCGGTGTAACTAATTTGAATTCAGGCGAAACGATAATGAAAGAATTAGAAACAGGGGCGTTTATTCAACGAGCTAAGGTGATTTCCAAGAAAGAAATTACCAACTAACAAGGTCGAATAAGAATATCCCATTTGGGTAAATGTGGATTTCGCAGGAGACGCATTTCAATTTCTTCCA
>JASJDB010000084.1 GCA_030065315.1 Xenococcaceae cyanobacterium MO_167.B52
TGAAGGGGGTGGGAAGGTTGGAAGGGGTAGGCGAGAGAGTAGCGGGTTTTTGGCTAACCCTTTAAGGATTCTTATCTCTTAAGAATCTCCGCCGCTTCTAGCGCGGAGAGTGTCAAACTGCTGGAATTCCCAACTACACTAATTTTCCTATCTTCCCCAAAAAGAAGAGACTGGAAACAACTACGGTTATGGGTGGGAAATTGATACCTATTGCAATCAACAGCGTATTTCTCATCGAGGTGGAATTGATGGTTTCTCTACAGCTATAGATAGATATCCTGAAGAACAAGTTACTATTATTGTGCTGAGTAATCTTATAGGATCGGCAGTAGGTAAAATTAAAGATGACTTAGCTTGTATTTTCTGGGGAGAGAGTTACGAATTACCCCAAAAAAAAGCAATAATATCCCTTTCTTCGGAAGATTTAGCAGCTTATACCGGTTGTTATCAATTTAAGTCTCTGGTTCCCTTACCTTTTTTCCCAAAACCGACTCTAACTGTTACTACTGAATCTCAACGTATTTTTATTCAGGTAAAAGGACAAAAGCCAATGGAGATTTTTCCTGAATCTCGTCATCAGTTTTTTCTTAAAATTATTGAAGCCCAGCTTACTTTTGTTCCTGATGAAGCCAATATTATCTCTAAGGTGATTGTTGATATTAATGGGAAAGAACAAGTCGCCACAAGAGTCAAATAGTTAATAATCAACGTTTTGAAGAAACATAAGCCCTTACAATTAAATTCAAATTAAATATTATGGCAACATGGGGAGTAAGATTATGATCTAAATCAAGCAATAGCTTGCTGGAAACTCTCTAAGATAGTCTCCCAAGAAAAATTGTTTTTAGCATGGATATAACCCTGTTGAGCTATAGAATCCGCCAAAGTGCGATCGCGAATTAACTTTTCTATTTGATTTTTTAAGGCGTTACTATCCCCTGGAGTAAAGAGCAAACCAGTTGTTTCTGAATCAATCAATTCTAATGCGCCCCCAGCACCAGAAGCAATTACAGGGCGTTGGGACAATTGCCCTTCGACAATTATTCTGCCGAATGGTTCTGGTTCAGTAGAGGTATGAACAATAATGTCACAGGCTTTCATCAAGGCGGGAACATCATCACGAAATCCTAACCAATGAACGCGATCTGCTAATTTCCACTCATCAATTATACTTTTTAGATAAGATACATATTCTTGCTCTCCGAATAAGGCATCTCCCACTAATAGAATATGAACTTGGGGTAACTCCTTGATGGCGGATAATAGTATATGTTGTCCTTTCCAGGGGGAAAGCCTACTAAATAATCCTACTAGGGGTGCATCTCCAATATTTAATTCATTTCGGATGTTGCTTCCTGCTGCTTCAGAAACGGTTTCAAAAGGCTCACTATGGAAGCCATTATAAACAACACGGACTAATTCGGGCTTACCTCCAGCACTCACAAAAGCCTCGCCTGTAGCTTCGGAATTTACAATAACTCTCTTAGCCAATTTATTGGCTAGAAATACCGCAATATTACGGTTAAGTTTACTGAAATGTTTGGCAGTTATAATGTCTCGCAAATGCCAAACCACTGGGGGACTACCTCTGAGAGTAGCTATAGCAGAGGTAATAAAAGCTTTTTGAGAGTTAGCGTGTATTAAATCGAAATTTTGGGCTTTGTGGGCAATTTGCCCCCCTAAACTCCAGAGTTCTGGCAAACTTTTGATAGCTGTGATACCACCAGAACTACGCAGATTGAGAGTGGCATCGGAAGCTTTTGCGATCGCAACTTTTACCCCCCGACTTATTAAACTCTTCTTTAAAGCACCATCAGCAAACAGTAATACCTCACTATTATGACCATAAACACTGACCAAATCTAGTAAACTGAGTTCTGCTCCTCCTAATACAGCAGTATGATCTACAAAGAGAATTTTTGCATGGTCTACTGTTGATAGTTCTCCTAAAGGATACCGCTTCGCATAATGGTTCATGGTTCATTTATAAATTTAGATTGGCATCTTATGTGTAATCATACCTACGAAATTATACATAGACTGTAGGTTTAGGAAATAAAACAGAAATTCATTCTTTGGAAGCCCCTAACCCAAAAGTTAATTATTCTGTAGTATGATGTTGACATTCACAAGTACGTAAAAATACCTAAATATTATTACGGAGGAGAACACTATTTGTGAGCTTCTTTTTAGATTCAGAAATAAGTTTAACGCTATGTACCAAATCAAATATATGGGGAATACTAGAAGACAAGCAAGATGAAAGTAGCTCTCGTACATGATTATCTAACTCAAAAAGGAGGAGCAGAGAGAGTTTTTCGACTCCTATGCAA
Source organism: Xenococcaceae cyanobacterium MO_167.B52 (assembly GCA_030065315.1). Classification (GTDB taxonomy): domain Bacteria; phylum Cyanobacteriota; class Cyanobacteriia; order Cyanobacteriales; family Xenococcaceae; genus JASJCP01. The sequence goes on from JASJDB010000084.1 coordinate 2,334, forward strand.
ATATTTTCCTGATGCAGATATCTACAGTTCACTTTATTTTCCTGAAAAAACTATTAATCTGGAAAATCGTGAGGTAAACATTACTTTTTTACAAAAAATACCCGGTTCTAGGCAGTATTTTCGTTTATTTGCTCCTCTATACTATCCTGCTTTTCGCAGCTTAAATTTACAAGAATATGATCTGATAATTAGCAGTAGTTCAAGTTTTGCCAAAGGAGTTCAGAAACGACCAGGAGCAATGCACATCTGCTTCTGCCATAATGTAACCCGCTTTTTATGGGATACAGTGACCTATCTCGAAGAAAATAGTCACTACAAGAAACTATCTTCCTTAATTAATCCTGTCTTAAAATTGTTGCGAGAGACGGATCTAATGTATTCTAAGGAGCCAGACCTCTATATTGCCAACTCTAGTACAGTAGCTAAAAGGATCGAGACAACCTATAACCGTAAAGCCTTAGTTATTAACTATCCTATTGAAACTAATAAGTTTATTTTTTCGGATCAAAAAGAAGATTTTTATTTAATCTCTTCCCGCTTCATTAGCTATAAAAGAATTGATATCGCAGTAGAAGCTTTTAACTGGTTAGGATATCCTCTGGTGATTATTGGAGATGGACCAGAAAGGCCAAAAATTCAGTCTAAGGCTCTAGGAAATATTAAATTTTTAGGCTATGTAAGTGACCAGTGGCGAACTCATTTGATGGCAAAAGCTCAGGCGATAATTGTTACCGCTCTAGAAGATTATGGCTTAGTCCCTATAGAAGCTAACGCTAGTGGTACACCAGTTATTGCTTATGGTGCGGGAGGGGTTTTAGATACCCAAATCTCAGGAAAAACTGGAATTTTGTTTAATCCCCAATCCCCTGAGGCTCTACATAGAGCTTTAATTCAGGCTAAAGCTACAGATTGGGATTACCATCAAATTCGCCATCATGCAGTGAGTAATTTCTCGGAGTCAGTATTTTTTGACCAAGTAAGGCAAATCATAGAAGAATTTTGTGGCAGGTCTGTTGTTAAAGCTTTAAATCTCAAATCGGATTGTGTAATGGGAGCAAATTAAAATATGGTTCAGAGTAGTTGGGAAGACAAAGAGTTAACAACAGATTTAGGTTACGGAGAATTATTCAAGATCCTGTGGCGAAGACGTTTTTGGTTTTTCGGTGTCTTGGCAGGAGTTCTAAGTCTGACTACTTTAATAAGTTTTCAAAAACAACCAGTCTATCTCAGTTCGATGCAACTTCTAGTGGAACCTAATTATCGAGGTAGGGGGAACAGTGAACCAGAATTCGCTGATTCTGGAGTCGAAATTGACTATGCTACCCAACTCAACTTGATGCGTAGTTCAGGATTGCTCAATAAAGCATTGGAAAATCTGCAAGAGAAATACCCAGATATGACTATTGAGGAACTTAAAGATGCTCTCAAGATTTATCAGTTAATAGAAGGGAGAGACACTGAAACTAAGATCATCCAGGTTGATTATATGGGTGGTAGTCCGACGATAACTAGAGAAGTTCTAGAGACGATCCAAAAAGTTTATTTTGAATACAACCTGGAACAACAAAAAAAGCGTCTTCAAGATGGTCTAAGTTTTATTAACAATCAAATCCCCGAAGCCCGTCAAGATTTAATTCAAGCAGAATCAGGTATAACAGCGTTACGCAATCAGTATAATCTGATCGACCCAGAACAAGAAGCAGCAGCTATCTCCGGGAGACTAGAAAACATTAAAGAACAAAGAGAAGCTCTCAAAGCCGAGTATCAAGATATTAATGGTCGCTATCTGCAATTGCAACAACATATAGGAATTTTTGAGGAAAATCCTAATATTTCAAGCCGGCTAACTCAGTCTCAACGCTATCAAAACCTGCTTAATCAATTACAAAGCGTGGAACTAGAATTGGCCGAACAACGCGCCAGATTTACCGATAGTAATCCAATTATTCAAGATTTGTTAGCTCAAAAAGATAGTAAAAAAGCTTTACTCAGGGAAGAAATAATTAGAGTTTTGGGAAAAGTTCCCCCTCAATTAAATCTAGAATTGGAATCTCTGCAACAACAGGGGCAATTGGGAGGCTCTGAAACAAATATTTTAGAAACCATAACAGAATTAAAAGCCGATTTGACAGGTATAGAACAAAGGCAACTTAGTTTGGCTCAAACCGAGCAAGCACTGAGGGCACAATTAAATCAATTCCCCCAAATTATTGCTCAGTACAACAATTTATCACAAGAAGCAGAAGTTAAACGCAATACCCTGCAAAGACTCCTGGAAGCTAAACAAGAATTAGGGGTTGAAATTGATCGTGGTGGGTTTAATTGGCAGATCGTCGAACCACCTAGTGAGGGTCTTCTTGTAGGACCAAACAAAAAACGGGATTTATTACTAGGATTTGTTGTTGCTTCAGCTCTTGGCAGTTTCACTGCCTTTATGCGAGAAGTTTCGGATAATCGGGTATTTGATCGCAAACAAATAGAGCAACAAGTTTCTCTTCCCATTTTAGGGACTCTTCCCAAAGAGCCTGTAAGCCAAAATAATTATTTTTTAGGACAGTTACCATCTTCTTCTCTCCCTAAATCCTTAAGAGATATCCTTCAATGGCAACCCTTTCGGGAATCTGTAGATATTATCTATGAGAATCTTCAACTATTAAATACCTATTCTTCTATCCAATCCTTGGCAGTAACCAGTGCGATCGCAAAAGAAGGGAAATCAACTCTCATCTGTGGTTTAGCTACTAGTATTGCTCGCCGTCACCAAAGAGTTTTGATTATTGATGCTAACTTACGTAGTCCTTATCTACATCGAGAGTTTAGCCTCAAAAACAATAATGGTCTCTCAGACTGGTTAATAGAAGGAAATAACTTTCCCACAATTCATAGCATATCTATATTGGGAGAAACCATTGACCTAATCACTGCTGGTTCTAAAACTACCGACCCAGTTAAATTACTCAGTAATCCTCGATTTCCCGAACTGATTAGAAATTTACAACGAGACTACGATCTAGTCCTTCTGGATACACCTCCCGTAATCGGTACAGTGGATGCGATTAAAACTGCATCCTGCTGTGGTGGTGTAGTTTTAGTATCCCGTCTCGATACAGTTAAAATTTCTGAGTTAATCGAAGCGACTAATCTACTGGCTAAGTGCAATTTATTGGGAGTAATAGCTAACGATTCTAAAGAAACCCCCAAGGAAAGAAGGCCACAGTTTTTACTACCACAAATCAACAACTTGAATTAATTAAGTGTGAGGAAAATTTTATGGTGTCTCAAAATGTTTTACTGACTACTTCTAAAAGGTTAATTTTAGAGCTTGACTCTTCTAAAGTTGACCATTATTTACCCCCTTGTAGTTTGCAATGGCGAAACAAAAAACTGTGGGTCAAAGCTAATAAAAATAGTTCTCAAGACTTTTTACCTGCATTGAAACGCAAAGAATGGTTAAGGGAATGTCTCCAAAATTCGATAGTTGAACAAGTGTGTCTTGATTCGAGACTGGGAATAGAAGGAATCAAGTTATGGGCAGATGTTTGTCAAGAGTCCCAAAAACCAGTTTTTTTGCGTATTTCTTCCCAGAGAAAAGCCTTTAGGGAAAAAAAGTCTATTTGTTGGAAGTTTAAAAGAGTGATGGACTGGTTAGTTGCTGCCATTTTATTGTTGCTTTTTAGTCCAGTAATGTTGACCGTAGCTGCTTTGATTAAAATTTTGACTCCAGGAGCAATTTTCTGCCGTCATTGGCAAGTCGGGAATAGAGGTCAATTGTTTCAAGTTTATCGGTTTCGCACCATGATCCTCGATACAGAACAACAATCCCATCAAGTCCCTGACGATAGGGAAGGAATAGACCAACTAGAAAACAACCCTCCAATGACACCTCTGGGTAAGTGGCTACGTAAATCTAGTCTCGATGAATTGCCTCTACTTTTCAACGTTCTACGAGGGGAAATGAGCTTAGTTGGGCCTCGGACTTGGGCTTTGTCTGATGCTTTACATCTAGGGAAAACAAGCCATACAGCACTTCCTGGTATTACAGGTGCTTGGCAAGCAGCAGGAAACTCTCATCTTTTAGATTGGGACGCAGCTAATCAGTGGGACCTGAAGTATTTAGATGGTTGGTCTTTGGATCAGGACATAAAAATCCTTCTAATGACCATTCCCAAACTTATTTTTGGTTTCAGTGCTTATTAAATAATCTTATGTTAATACGTTTAAAATTGACTTATTTCGGAAAACGGCTGATTAAGGCTAGTAGCTTTTGGCGGGATAATTATCTAATTTTCCGAGAATTTCGCTATTTTACCTGGCTAGCAATCACTGCTTTCCTGGCAATCTTTATTGGTGCATTATTAGAAGGGATGACAGTTGGTTTAATTGCTTCCTTTTTACAAGGATTAACCAATCCCACTGAACCACCAATTCAAACTGGACTGACATGGCTAGATGTTCATTTGTTGGGGACAGAGGCTAACCCGACAGAGCGAGTTTATCGCTTGTCAACTCTAATCTTATTGGCGGTATGGTTGCGCTCTTGTTTAACTTATATTGGTGATTTTTGTTCTAAGCTGTGTGAGTTTAAATTATTAATTCGTATTCGCCAGCGTATTTTTGAACAACTCAAAAATATTAGCTTGAGTTACTATTCCCAAACTCGTGCTGGTGAGTTGATCAACACAGTGACCAATGAAGTCAATCGACTGAAGCAAGCTTTTAGTAATTTTTCAAGGTTAATTACCAGAGTTTTTACTCTGGTAGCTTATATCATTTCTATGTTCTGGGTTTCCTGGCAACTTTCCCTTGTGGCAATAATGCTGTTTGCTCTGTTGTCAGTAGGTTTATCTAACCTGATTGCCAGAGTCCGAGAAGCGAGTTTTGCCGTACCGAAAGCTAATGGCAAGATAACTTCAGTGGCTATTGAATTTATCAACGGAATTCGTACCGTTAAAGCTTTTGCTACTCAAGATCTTGAAACTAAACGTTTTGAGCAAGCCAATCAGGAATGGATTGAAGCCAATATCAAAGTAGCATCAATTGCCTCAGCAGTGAAACCTCTGACAGAAGTAGGAGCAATTACTATCCTCATTGGTATGGTTATTGCAGCTTTTCATCTTCTGATTAATCAAGGAAGTTTGCGAGCAGCTTCTTTACTAACTTTCATGTTTATCTTGTTCCGGATGATGCCTTTACTATCTCAAGTCAATCAAACCAGAGAAAAATTAAGTAGTTTTCAGGGTTCGATTAATAATATCAAACAAGTATTGCGAACCAATGATAAAAGCTATCTAACCAATGGTCATCGTAAGTTCTGCGGTTTAAAACGCAGCATCGATTTTGTCTCTGTCGATTTTGGCTACAATGAAGGCAATCTTGTGTTGCGTGACATCACTCTATCAATAGAACAAGGCAAAACTACTGCATTGGTAGGAGAATCGGGGGCAGGAAAAACTACTCTAGCAGATTTAATTCCTCGTTTCTACGACCCTACTATGGGTCAAATTTTGCTCGATGGTATCGACTTAAGAGAATTTGAAATTAATTCTTTGCGTCGTCAGATAGCAGTGGTGAGTCAAGACATTTTCATTTTCCACAACACGATTAAATACAATATCGCCTATGGAAGTGATAATCCTACATCACAAGAAATTATTAGAGCTGCCAAACTAGCAAATGCTTGGGAATTTATTCAAGACTTACCAGAAGGGTTAGACACAGTATTGGGTGATCGCGGGGTGAAACTTTCAGGAGGACAAAGACAGAGAATTGCGATCGCCAGAGCTATGCTCCGAAATCCTGAAATTTTAATTTTAGATGAAGCTACAAGTGCTTTAGATTCTGTTACTGAAAAATTAATTCAAGAGTCTTTAGAAAAGCTTTCTCAAGGTCGAACCGTAATTGCGATCGCTCATCGTTTATCCACTATCGTTAAAGGAAATAAAGTCGTTGTCTTAGAAAGAGGAAAAATTGTGGAACAAGGAAGCTATCAAGAATTATTAGAACTACAAGGTAAACTTTGGCACTATCACCAAATGCAGTATCAGCTTAAATAAAAAGTAGGGGGGACTGGGAAACTGGAGGACTGGGGAGAATGGGGAGATAACTGGTAACTGCTAACTGATAACTGATTATGAAAATTGCTGTAATTGTGAATCGCTTTCCTATCATATCTGAAACTTTTATCCTAAATCAAATTTTAGGAGCGATAGAACGGGGTTATGAGGTACATATTTATCCACTTAATCTTATAGATAGTTTTGTAAAAAAGAGTAAGAAAGAATAAATATTGCCCAAAAAAAGCTCTATTTTGAGACCAACAATTGAACAAATAGATCGTGAAACAATTCAAATTCTCAAACAGGCTAACGATCTAGATTTACGACTCTATTCATTTAGACTAAATCTTTTTCAAAGCAAAATCAATGAAATCTATAAAGAAGTTAGCTATTTTTTTGTTGGCAAAAAAACTGGTTTGACAAAGAGAAAAATAAAAAATATCTAAGTATAGACAAGCTTTAATTATTAAGAGAGGTAGAGGGTATTTTGAGTATTTAACAAATTAGCCATTCAATACTTATTCAGAAAACAATTTTTTGTTTTGAGGGAGATACGGGAGTATTTTAAGGAAACCAAATAAAATCTGAAGTAAGGAGTTTGATTCTCCAGTTTGGTTCTATAAATTTGATGCTTTTTTACCAAGTAAATAGACAAACTAATGATACTTTGTAAACAATTTTTTTACTTTTTTATGCCAATATTAAACCAAAAGATTTTCTACTATTAAATGCCTATGCCTACAATAACTTCACCACAAACTCCATCAGATTCTGAAGAACTCAAGCCAAATACTAAATATGCCCAAACTAATCTTCAACTCTTTAATCAATTACGCAGTGAGGGCTACTCAAGCACAGAACTCAGCTGCATCTTCAGTGCTTATGAACTAGCTGCTTCTCTGTTCACGGGTTCTTTCCGCCCCTCTGGCAAGACTTTTCTGGCCCATCTAGTCGGTACTGCTAGTATCCTGGTCAGTCTTAAAGTATCTGGCAAAATTGTAGCTGCGGGGCTTCTCCACGCTGCTTATGATAGAGGCGGTTTTGGCACCAGTGGCAAAAAGAAAATTACACCAGCTAAACGCCAAAAACTAATCTCTGCTGTTGGTTCAGAGGTGGAAGAGTATATCGCTAGATATACAGCCCTCAAGTGGAAAAAAGAGAATATTCCTGTAATTCACCAGCAGTTGGAATCTATGGAGCTAATTGCTCGTGAGGTTCTGTTGATTCGCCTAGCAAATGAACTAGAAGAAAACCTGGACTTGGGAATTCTTTACTGCGGACATTTAAGACAAAAAGAATACGCCAACCATGACAGTCATCTGATTGTGGAAATGGCAGAGAAACTGGGCTTTCCCTCTCTAGCTGCTGAACTAGCAACAGTGCAACAAGAAATTGCTTCAGTGGCAATTCCCAAAGAACTGTGCCGCCCCGAAGATAGGAGTTTTCCATTTTTTATCCCACCTCGTCGCAAAAAATCACTCTTGGGGAGGCTAAAAAATGCTCTCCGCCGACTTCGTTTTTAGCTTTCTCCTGCTTGAGCAAATGCTCCTGGTGAGCAATGACCACACTATAACAACACCAAATCTCCCTTAGAGAGTAACTCAAAAACAATCATAAATTTAAACACACAAGGAGTTATTACCTATGCAAAATCAAGACCCACAAGTTACGCTCGTTGTTGTACCTCGCGAGCGTTTTAGTTTCACTGCCGAGTCCCTTGAGAACATCTACGAAAACACAGATTTTCCATTCAAATTAATTTACGTAGATGGGAATTCACCAGCTCAAGTCAAGCGTTATCTCGAAGCCCAGGCACAAGACAAGAAATTTCAACTGGTGCGAAAGGATTACTATCTTTCACCTAATCATGCTCGTAACATCGGTTTGCATTACGTTAATACCAAATACCTCGTCTTCATTGATAACGATGTGGTCGTATCTCCAGGCTGGCTGAAACATTTGGTTCAGTGTGCTGAGGAAACGGATGCTGCGGTAGTTGGACCCCTGACTTGTCAAAATACTCCCGTACATGAAGTCATTCACTATGCAGGTGGGAAAGCCAACGTGTGGCTCGAATCGAAAGACAATCTAACTATACGACGTGTCAGGGGTCAGAAAACTTATAAGCAAGGTCAACAGGTAGCAACCGTGCATCCTCAACTGCAAAGGCAACAGACCGAGCTGCTTGAGTTTCACTGTGTACTGGTGCGAACAGAGATATTTAAGCAAATTGGTCTCTTGGATGAAGCAATGCTCGCTACTAAAGAACACGTCGATTTTTATTTAACAGTAGCTCAGGCTGGGGGTAGTGTGTACTTCGAACCCTCATCCATTATAACCTTCAAAACTCATGAAGTTCCTGGTTCTTTCAATGAAGGACCACCGCTTGAGTGGTCAGATATCCCTTTCTATATGCTTCGTTGGAGCGACGCATGGGAAAAATCTTCTCTAGAACACTTTCGCCACAAATGGAATCTGACCAACGACGATGGGTACTTCAAAAGTAGGTACAAAAAAATAGGATGGAGGAGAAAAGTGACATTAATCAGAACTCTGAGCAGTAAACTTACTTTCGTGCGTAATAGCAAGCGATTGGAGAAAATCTTGTTTCTTATAGAAAAATTGCTGAACCGTTATCTAAGCTACCACTATGCCCAAAGACAGTCTTAGCTTAGTTGAATAGTATTTGGGAAAAGATCTAACAAAAGAACTTATCAAAAAGATAAACTAATGAAAATTTTATCTCAAGTCTCTAATATTCAAACTCCTGATGTGTCGGTTATAATTCCAACCTATAATCGAATCTCAATGTTAGAAGAAGCACTAGCAAGTGTACTCTCTCAAGATTTTGATGGTGTTGTCGAAATCATTGTTATCGATGATAATTCTCAAGATGGAACTTCCGAAGTTGTAAGTCAAAAGCACCCAGATGTTAACTTAATCAGTCTCAAGCAAAATGTTGGGGCATATGTGGCGCGGAATCGAGCAATATTAAAGGCAAAGGGTAAATACATCGCCTTTCTCGACTCTGACGATATTTGGGAGAAAAATTATCTAAGAACCCAGATTGCTACCTTAGACGGCAAAAAACGCTGCTTGTGTATAAGTGACGTACTTTTTTGGTACACGCAACAAGATAAGAAGCTGATTAGGCTTCAAAAACCGAATTTAGAAAAATATACTTCAGCCTTCCATCACTTACTGGTAGAAGGTAGTTTCATTGCTACACCATCATCAGTTATCTTTCCTCGACAAGTGTTCGATGAGGTGGGATTATTTGATGAAACCTACAGGATAAGTGGAGATACGGATCTTTATATCCGTTGTTTATTAAATGATTATCAACCAGTTTATACAGAAGTGCCATTAGTAACTTGGCGGAAGCACGATCAAGGTCAAGCAACCGACCACAGAAACGGAGAAACCAGGAAAAAAATCAGACTTTCCCTAGTAAATAAGTATCATCATTTGATTGAAAAGCGGGTCAATATACCCTGTATTAACATAGTCCGTGCTCAGATTTATGCTAAATATGCAACTAGATATCTTCATAGAAAAAAATTTATACCTTGGTTGAGTTCATTACTGCTTTGTGCCTGTAATGCTTCTCCTAAATACGCTTTATTTAATGGGTGGCAAGATATAAGCAAAATTATTAAGAAAAAAATTATGCTAGCTGGTTGAGCTTCATTCAGCACAACTAGTAATCTGAGTCCCTAGAATTCCAATTATTGATTTATTTTTACTATTGTTTACTGTCACTTACAAATGGAACATAGAGATCAGATTTTACCCAAGGTTTCCATAGTTATCCCGACCAAAAATCGGTGTTCGCTTTTGTGGGAAACTGTTAAATCAATTAGCAGCCAAACCTACAGTAACTGGGAGGCAATAATTATTGACGATGACTCGACTGACGAAACCATTGAACAGATGTCAACCTTATCAAAGGAAGAACCTCGTATCAAAGTACTCCCCAGAAGCAGCAACCGACCTGGTGCTCCTGTTTGTCGCAATGAAGGATTAGCCGTTTCAACAGGTGACTATGTAATTTTTCTCGATTCTGATGATTGTCTGGCACCATTTTGCCTGGAAAATCGCGTTCGAGCAATGCAAACTTACCCAAGTTTGGACTTCGGAATTTTTCCCTGTCAACTGTTCCGCAATCAGCCAGGAGACACAGCGCTACTGTGGAATTCAGAAACTCTGGATAACGACCTCGATAGATTTCTTCACCTCCATGATGTCCCTTGGCAAACAACTAGTCCGATCTGGAGAAGACAGTCCCTCGGACGTTTGGGACCTTGGGACGAAAGCCTTTTGAGGTGGCAAGACTGGGAATTTCATTTTCGCGCACTTATCAAAGGTCTCAAGTATAAAAGATTTGCCGAGCCAGATTGCTTTTGGCGCATGAATGCACCAGATAGAAAGACAATTGGTTCTAGGTGGACAGTAGAACACGTCCACTGCATTGAACAGCTTTTGTCCAAAGTATACTTTATGCTCTTGCAAGAGCAAATGTTTAACAAGCGTAGAAGGTATCTTCTTGCTAGTCTTTATTTCTGGATTGCCAAAAGATGGGTTTCCCTTGGCGAAAGAAAGGAAGCAGCAAGATTGTGGACTATTTGTTGGGGAAAAAAACTGATTGAAAAGATAGAGTATTGGGAAGGTTTGTTTTACTTTCAGATGTGGGCTTCTCCTTTGACAGGAGGCATGGCAAAACTGTATCTGAAAATACGCTGGTCAAAGAAATTGCTACCAAAGAAATCAATTACTTTTAAAAATACCCCTTTAGGTCAAAAAAGTTAGTTAAGCAAAAAAATGAAAATAGCTTTTTTTGTGGGAAACTTTCCAAAGTTATCAGAAACCTTTGTTTTAAATCAAATTACAGGGTTAATAGATCGCGGTC
>JASJDB010000085.1 GCA_030065315.1 Xenococcaceae cyanobacterium MO_167.B52
ACTTCAGCACTGGTTAAAAGTTTAGAGCATTTAGATAGAAGAGATCACACAGTACTATTTTTAGCGATTGAAATTACTTCTCAAAGCAAAACCAAAGGAGGTGAAGTATGAGGCGATCGCTCTACTCAAAGCCAGAAAGCGTGATGGTCATATTTCTAACTCTGCTGATTTCTTTGTACAAGCATTGAAACAGAACTGGGGTCAAGAAGTTAGCAGTACTGAAGATGCTAAGACTACCTTTAGATATTGGTATGGTTTAGCACGAGAACTTGGCTACTGTCAGAGTCAAGAGGTTAGAGATAACGAGCAGTGGATATTACTTTCTGGGAACTGGGAAAAATGGGAATCGGCGGTAGCGAGGGGTTATTCGGTGGATTATCTCAGGAAAGTTTTGGGGCGCAATAACAAGAGATAGTATAGTTTCGCAGTAAAGATTTTACTGGGTAATTTGTATCTGGCTCTGGAATCTATTAGTAATTAAGTACTCTGTATTACGCTTTCTATTTTCAAGTTCCCTATAGGTTTTTGTCTTGTAACCTTGATTTAAACCATGCCGATTTCCCTTGCTTTTGGGAGGGGAAATGAACAATTACGACACTGTTTTAGTCGTAATTGTTCATTTTGGTCAATAATACTGAGGCTGAAACTTTATAAAAAGTTTATATTTGTCTTTATGTTATTTAGGAATCTCTGAAGAAAAAAAATCCAAAGGAATTTAATTCTGATTATCTTTTAATAGTTAAAATCAGTTTCACTACATGGGAATCACTAACAAAATGGAAAACAACGATTCTGACCAAAATAACACAAGACAAATTAATTTAATAAAATTTAATTTATTAGGTTTACCAGTCAGGGTAATAGTAACTATAATTACTACACTAATTATAATTTGTCTATCTTATTATCTGTTCCAAAAGCAAGCAGAACAAAATATATCTAATTGGTTTTCAGTTTCTGAAGAATGTCGTAATAATTCTGGTAAAGATGGAAATAACAATTCTGGCACAGATAGAAATAAGGATGCTGACACAGCGAAAAAAACGATTCATGAAAGAATAGATGTGATTCATGAAAGAATAGATGAGCAGAGCAAGTACATAAATGATAATATGTGTAATTCTTGGGAAAAAATTAAATTTTTCTATATAAATAACTATGCATCAAGCTGTTTAGTCTTGCTCTTAGGAGGAATATCTTCAATCTGCCTATTTTTTATTAGTAAACAAGGATGGCAACAAGCTCATAAAGTAGTAATTAGCATATTTTTAACTACATCGACTATGGCATTATTATTATTTCAATTTTCACAAACCTTTAAGTATAATGATAACTTCAAAGATAGCTTATATTTATATGTAGAATACAGCATATTAGAACAGAAAATTGAAAACTTTTTGACTACCAATAAGTTTTATAAGAAGAATTCTTCTAACCCTTTATCAGAATTAGAAGAAGAGAAATTGGTTTTCTATATTCATGGTGAATTAGAAAAATTAGCTAAAGCCAAGGATTTAGCTATTAGCTTTGATCAGACAAATATGAGGGATCTTATAAATAGGATAAAATTGTCTGATCAAATTACACCAAGTTCTCAAGAAGAAACACCCAAAAAAGGCAAAAATGCTGAATTATAGAGGGATAAAGGCATATAATCTGATGAAAATGCTCGACCCAAATCGCAAAAACCAGAATGAGAACCGAAATCTCCGATATAATCCAGAGTTTCTTTATCAGAAACACGCCAAGAATTCCGCCAAGGAAAATTAGAAGCCTTTGAAGTAATCATGGCATTAGCCTTAAAGGATTCCCTAAAGGGTACACCTTCGGATAAGCTTCGCGTCCTATTAGCCATGCCTATGGATCCTACAACCTAAAGCAGTGGGCAGATTATCTAGGAGTTTCACCTCAAAAAATTTATAGCGTTTCTCGGACTCATGAGGTACAGTAACAACAATGGGCACTGATCAACTTACCCAGGCGATTGTTTGAGTTTACTTGAGGAGAGAGAATTCTTAGTGACCCAGCTTTAGGGCGGTTTTCATTAACCAAGGATACGACGGTCTACTACTTTCTCTAAAGTATCAGGATTTGATACCCTAATTTCAAGATACAAGGATACCGCTTCCCATATACCTTTTCGAGGGGTTATGCAAAAAACCCCAGCTTGAAATGCTTACTAAGGATTGTTGTTAATAAAATGTTCAATTGCTTCTATAGGGTTAATGTGTTTATGTATTCCTATCCTGGCTTTACCTTCGTCAAGGTAATTTTCCGCAACTTTGACAAATCCGTCATATAGATGAGGATTATCAATAGTTTCTAATTTGTCATCTTTTATCTCACAATCAAGGCGTAATACACGTTTGGCATTTTCGTCATTTCCTCCTCTGATTATTTGCCAGCAAATGTTTGCATTAACATCATTTGGGGCGGGTAGAAATATATCGCCGAGATGTTTTGCCCATCCAAACATCCCCCATCCTTTAACTTCTTCATAGCTGTATCCCTTTGTTGGAATACCCGTGCCAATAGAAACAATAGCTATATCATCAAGTTTAAGTTGCTTACTAGGTTGTGGTTGTTCATTATAGGGAAGCAACATAGCATGAGCTATAGCAAGTAGAGCAGGATTATTAGCGGCAATACCTCCATCCACAAACGGCTTTTTTTCGCCTTCTTCTTCTAACTGATAAGGTGGAAAAAAGGTCGGAGCTGAGGCAGAGCAAACACATATTTTCCAGACTTCAATATCGTCATACCATCGGGGATGTGATTCGGGATTGTTACTACAAAACCACACCAGTTCTCTTTTAGAAGTATTATAAGCAGGAATTAATAAAACAGGTTTAGTAATTTCCCGTATTTTAGTAGACCCGAAGATTTCTTCTTTGGATAAAATATCTCCTAGTCCATTATGAGGGTATAGGGCAACAGGAAAAATTCCTCTAGTTATTTGTAATAAACGACGACGACGCCTGATGTGATCCGGGAATATTTCCGGCCCATTATCTTTATATAATTTTAATAAATCATCAGCGCTTTTTCCTTTAGCAATCCCTGCTGCTATAAGTGAACCTGTAGAGGTTCCAGTCACTAGGTCAAAGTATTCATGTAATTTTTTTTCTTTAAGCTTTTCTTCAAATGCTTTAATAATTCTGGCGGAAATTACCCCTCTAAAACCACCACCATCTAAGCTTAAAATCTTGTAAGTCATAGTCGTTCTATCCTCCTTGTTAAGACAAGACTATATAATTAGTTCTAATAGTCTCAGTTTGAGCATTATGGGTTATTCAAGTTGGTGTTATGCGTCTTTATTATGAGCTTTAAGATTTATGCCTAACTTCTCTAACTTGATATATTTTCTGCTCATTTGTGCAATTAATTTTGTCCAACTACTTAGCTCTTAATTTGTATCGAGATGCAGGGTTTGATAATATGGCTCAAGCGGAACGAAAATGTAAGTACGGTCTCGATCGCATCCTGGAGAGCTTTAGAATGAAATAGCCCTGACATTAGCTCAATTCAGTAAATTCAGCCCAATTCGATATAGCCGATATTGTTAGTGTCACGAAGTTTTCGCCACCCCCCAAATCTTGATCGCAGAATGCTTATGAGACAAAACTTTCAGAAAGGAACTGAGCGGGGTGGCGAAAAACTAAAGACACCAACCGATATTAAGCATTTGCAGAACTTGCTCTTTGATAAGCATTTGCCAGTTTCGTGTCATACTGGTTTTGGCGGTACCCTTCTCCATTATATCTTTGAGCAAATACAGCCCAATCTTTGCGCCTTAGAGCATCTAGCAAATTCTTATTTACTATGAAATTCATCATGTGTCTTGCCTGCCAATACTCTCCAGCAAAATTTTCTTGGATAAATTGTTGGATGGAACTACATCCAGCACTGGTATGGTTAAATCCCATAACTTGTCCTAATCCATAAGAGGCGGAGCGTAAAGCTGGAACTTCATCAAATGTCATTGCATCTAGCAACCGTTGCCACTCTGCCGATCCTCCTTGATATAGATTTCTATTCCAGCTTCGGGAAGATAAATCAGGACGATCGCGAGAAACTGGTTTAGGCGTTTCTTTATAAAAAATATGAGCTTCAAACAAAATCTTGGGACGAGCTGGAGAAGGCTCATTGAGTAGGAAACCAGAGCCTCCTGCTTCTACCGCCATGACAGCTTTAATCACCGCCACATCTAGCCCGAACTCATTACTTAGATCTTGAAGGTCACCGTCTGATAGAGCAGCTTGAATATATCCTTCGGGAATTGTGCAAATTGACTTCCGTCCATCTTGATATTGAATAGGGGGATAAGTGTAATTTATTCCACTGGGTACTGGTTTCATTTTTACTTGATCCTTTGAATTTAGTGCTTTTGTATCTGTGCTTGAATTGATTGCCAACTCTTTTACACCTACAGGGTTAGCGGCAGCCTTCTGGCGAATCATTGAGTAAAATTTCTAGCTTTTTTAACCTCGTCCCTATAGGCATATCGGGAAATTACCTTGTATAGCAATATGACGTAAATCGTGAAACTTGATTCAAGCTAATTCAAGCTTACCCCACATTTCTCACAGATTAAGCGATCGCAATCTCTGAAAGCCTTATCTCATATGGAGTTTATCCTGACTGAAGCCAAGGTGCAAAAACGACACCGCTATTTCTCACAAACTGATTTAAGAAGCCGATTTAAAAACGGCAAAATAGGTATTAAACCTTTACCATGTAAAGCTTTGGGACATAGCGATCACTTAATTTGTGAGAAATAAATCTTAATATTTGACCCTCCGTTCGCTTAAATTGACCCAACCAAGTTTTTCCGATTTTTCTCCTTCGGGTCAATCACATACTTAATTGACCATTGCCTGGTGATCAGTTATGAAGAAATGGCTTAAAATAGTTAAAGAAACAGTTGATGTTGCTTTGAAATACATAAGCAGAGATCGCATTTTCTGAGACTTTACAAAATGTAAACCAAAATAAATCAAGGATTAGGTTCTATGCCCGCAATTGATACCACGCCATCCAAGGTGGCAACTAGTGCTTTACAAGGTATTCCCTTCTCCGCATTGATTGGGGGGCCTTTAGGTGCAGCTGTTGATGCACAAGCACAATCGGCAAAGACAACCATAGACTTCATCCAGAATGTTGGTATGACAGGACCAGCGGATAATCGAAAAGCAATCCAAGTGGAGTTTGTCTATTACGCTGATGGAAGAGAAGCTAAACTAATTGTCCCGCTCCTAACGATTCTACCTATTCCATACTTATCGGTGGACTCGGTTGACATCGAATTTAAGGCAAGTATCAATGCATCTTCATCAACCTATCAAGAAGATTCAACTGAAGAAGAAAGCAAAGCTGCGGGTAGCGCAGAGGTGAAGTTTGGATGGGGGCCTGTTTCTGCTAAAGCTAATTTTGAAGCGAGTTACTCCAGCAAAAAGGATTCCAAAGCAACCAAAGAATCAAAGTACTCGGTTGAGTATACGATGGATGTTAAGGTTCATGCAGGTCAGGAGGATATGCCTGCTGGTCTGGCGAAAGTACTCAACATTCTGGGCGATAGCATTACGCCAACTGCCAATAAAGCAAATATACAAGTAGTTCCTTCGACAATAGTTGCTAACGATCCGACAAGTGGTGCCCAAGAGTTGTTTGTTACAGCCATTTTATTTGATGAAAAAGCTATGCGTGCTCAAGGTAAAACCATTAAGGTTAGTATGAATCCTGAGACACTAGAGAATCCTAAAATTAATGAAATCGCCGATGTTACAACTGATGAGGATGGTAGCGCAGAGTTCACGATTAGTATTGATAAAGCTGGTGCGGGTACTCAAGCAGCACAGCGAGTGAAACTCACGTTTACATCTGAAGATCCTGCCGCTTCGAAGACAGTTACTTTGGTAATTCCAGCATTTACGATGGAAGCGCAATCAACCACTCAGCCCAACCCACCAGGGGGTGATGCTTGAAATATCTCAGACACAAAACCTTAAGCAACCTGCCGTTGTTGCCAGAGGAGCTTTTGCCTTTTGAGTCGCGTTTTGATGCGCAATCTTAAGAGGACTGCTATAACATTTAGCTGCCTCCGAGATTTTGTTTGTTAATAATCTGCTTCATTTTCGGAGCAATCGAGTAGAGTATATTAATTAAAAACCTACAAGAAAGAGAGTATTCGATATGCTACTTAACAAAGTTGTTGGCGCAATTCTCACCGATTTTGTGGCTGCTCAAGACTTGTCAAACGAATATGCAAGTCAGATCAGTCGAAAATATAAACAGTACAGGGACAGTAAAGAAAATATTCTCAATAACTTTGATGCGCCCGCTAGTCTTTTAAAAGAAATCGATCTTGAATTAAAATTTGCTGTTACTGACTTGAACTATGAAACTTATGGTCTTGATATTGAAGAAACATGGGATAATTGCCAAAAGATTGCAGAAAAAGCGGTCGAATATGTTATTGGACCAATGCAAGGTCAGATTAGGCGGGTAATTTCTGAGCTTGAACAGTATCTACCCTCACAACCACAAACAACAGGAATCACACGCCCACAAGAACTTACACGAGGACAGCAAAGTCAACGCGAGGAAATAGCAGAAATACAAGATATTTGGAGAAAAGTTAGTGAAAATCTCAATAATGATCAATTCAAAGAATCTGTCAACAAAAAGATAACTCAAAAGTTATTTAAAACCTGTAAAGGTTTGTTCTTGCGCGGACGTGAAAGCATTGACATAAAAAATGTTAGAGACATAGTTGAAGAGAAACTTAAAGAAGGAATCTTGGAACACCCAGACATTAAAGAAGCCATCAAGAGTACACAGGAAATAGCCATTAGAGTTAACCCAGATGCCAATGTCCAGAGGTTTGCTGAACAACAGTTTGCTGAAGAACTGTCCCAAGCGATAAGGCGTGATGCCGATGAGGAGGGGACTATTGTAAACCAGACGAATGTTCGAAAACTAATTCAAAAACTTCCAGGGGTACTCGCTAATCTTGATGTTATGATAACGCCAAGCTTCTTGAGAGAGCTACCCATCGAAACCATTTCATCTCTCAAAATTACAGTTCAAATGGATAGCTATCAATGGGTACTAACTGAGACTGGTGAAAGCTTAAATAAAGCAAAAAGATAGTTATGTTTCTTGAATTCAAAAATTTAAAAGGTTTAATTAACAAGTTATGAGTATCATAGATGAAGATAAAATTATCGCTCTGTCGCAGCTTTTGTCACAACCTCTCATTTCAACACTTGAGGCTGACTTTTATACAGCTCAGCGTTTTGTCAAGTTCATGACAGAATATGGCCTTGAGGAAGTTAACGAAGTTGATAATGTTGGAATCTCTGAATTATCATCTCAATTATCATCTCAATTATCATCTGAATCGTCCAAGCCATTAAAGTTAAAAATGGTGACATTTTTGTATCGACAAATAGATCCTGCCGATCGACAAGAAAAGCTTTTTCGGGTTCAGGTGCCACTGATCTCGTTGATCCCCCTACCCCTGTTACAAATTGAGCAAGCCGAGTTTGATTTTAATATTCGAATTTTTGCAGAAGTTGATCTGACAAGCAAAGCTGCAAGGAAGGGTGCACTGAAAAAGGGAGATGAGTCAGAGGATGATTCAACAACTACCGGTAAAAGCTTTAAAGGATTCAAAGCTCGATTATCGCCTATAGTTGGCCGTTCAGAAAATGGCGAAATTGCCACAACTATTGATGCCAATATGAAAGTCAAGGTTCAAATGAGGCAAGCAGATTTACCAGGTGGATTAGCTTATTGGATGTCTATATTTAATAATGCTACGTCAGTTAATCAAATACAAATACCTTCTGAGCAGGAAGAAGTATCTGAGCAGACTGGTGGTGAATCATCAGAACCACCAGTAGATGAGGGCAGTGATTCTCCAACCTCTGATAATTCATAAGTTAATTTAAATATTAATCGTTGAACTAAAAAGGTCTTGTTTTAACAAAAGGTAAGCAAACTATGTCTATCAATCCTTCACAACAACGCTCTCCAGGAATTTCATGTCCACGGTGTGGTTTTTTCATTGAAATGTCTGTACAAAGTTTACTCTACCAAGCTTCATTTCAATGTCCAGGTTGTTTATTGACCTTAAGTATGGATCGCAATCAGTCTAGATCTGCCTTGGAAATCTTGCAAAAAGTCAATAAAGAAATGGAAAACATAGAAAAACACAAGCATTTTGATTTATAGATTTTAAGAGAAAGATATGCAGCTTAGCAAAGTTGTCGGTGCTATTCTTAACGATTTATCTACCGCTCAAGACTTGGCAAATGAGTATTCAAGCCAGCTTAACTACAAGTACAAAAAAAATCAAGTCGCGGATAAAAATGACAATATCTTGAGCAATTTTCAGCTTCCCTCTGCAGTTTTGCGAGGGATTACTCTTGATTTAAAGTTTATTATTCAAGCGATCAACGCTGATGGTTTCGCTCTAGACTTTGATAAAACACAGAGAAACTGTGATGAAATAGGACGTAGAGCAGCGCAGCGCTTACTTCTCTCACGTCAAGAGATTTCAGCGCTGATTAAACAAAGGCGCAGTATTTCAGCAGAAAATCTTGACCAACCTCACAAAAATCAGTCTGATGCTGTTGAAATTGCCAACAGAATTCTTACTCCAGAATTTGCTAAGAAGCTGGAGACAAAAGTTTCTCAAGGTTTGTTTAGGCTAATCCAGAGGGTTTTTCTGTTGGGAAATGATTTAACCGAGTCTGAAATAAAAGATACTATCACTGATAAACTTGAAAATGAATTACTAAAGCATGAAGATATTCAAGAACTGCTTGAAATAAAAGACTTTGACAATCAAAACGAAACGGTTCTAGTTAAAGAAACAAGAAAACTGCTCAAAAAGTCTTGCTTAGATTGTGCAGATAATGTCACTAAGGCAGCTGATATTCAAACTATGATTCAAAAAGTCAAGGGAAGTCCTCATACTAATGTTATTGTTCATCCAGGAGCTTTACAGAAGGTGCCCACAGAAACAATCCAAAGCCTCCGAATCGTCGCAAAATATGATAACTACCGATGGACGATTTCTGAAGGGAGGTGAACTACACGACTTGGAAGGTTAGGGAGATCGGGCTTTCTTAGGCGATCGCTAGAAACCAACAAGTGCTTGACCAAATTTGGAAAGTGAAAGGAAAAGTGTGAAACTGAAAAGAGATATTTCCCTGAAGAAAAATGCTCCCCCTAGTTGGTGGAAATAGAAGGTTGCTGCAACGAGGGGCAACCAAGTCTAATTTGTGATTTTTTTTTTATCCAATCAAACAAAAACTAGAAACACAAAAAGAATACCCCAACTTCTACAAGTTGAGGGATGGGGCTTTTAAAGTGCCGAACTAAATTCGGCACGCAGCCCCTCATGAATTTTTGTGTTTCACCGCTTAATATTTTACTGATATGCTACTGTTTAAGTAAGATATAAGGTAAATCCTTTTGATGCTAGTAACTCAATCGATACAAATTAGAGGCTTAACAGCAGAGCAGTATGAAATACTGCGCTATCAATGCCGTTTAGCTAAAAATATGTATAATGTGGGGCTATATAGGGTCAGACAATTCTTTTTTGCTGAAAATCGCTTTTTAGGTTATGAATCAAATTACCATCATTGTAAAGACAATGAGAATTATGGATTGTTGCATTCTCAAGTCGCACAACAATGTCTCAAATCTGTAGATGAAGCGATGTCAGGCTTTTTTAAGCTTCTAGGTCTGAAAAAAGAGGGGAAATTAGCAGCAAGAATATCATTACCTCATTACCTCAAAAAAGACGGTTATTTTCCTTTAGTATATCCTCAACCCTATATAAAATTCGGAAAGATACAATTCTCCGTGTCTAACAAGTTTAGGAAAAACTATAGAGAGACAATAGGAAAAGTATTTAAACCGTTTAAATTTCCAATTCCCCCGATGTTAAAAGGGAAAAAGCTCCATGAATTTAGGATTATTCCTAAATATAAAGGGCGTTATTTCGTGGCTCAATTTGTCTATGAAATTAAGGAGGAAATCAGAGAAAATCTAGATAAAGATCAATGTTTAAGTTTAGACTTAGGACTAAATAATCTAGTAGCAGCGATTGATACAAACGGGTCGTCATTTTTAGTAGATGGGCGAAAACTCAAATCAATTAACCAATGGTACAATAAGCAGCTAGCTAAATTACAGTCTATAAAAGACTTAAACAGAATAAAAAGATTAACGAATAAAATGGCAAAGTTAATCTTAAAGCGAACTAATCAGGTGAATGATTATCTGAAAAAAACAGCTAGATTAGTGATTAACTACTGTTTAGAACATAAGTTAGGGACATTAATCGTAGGAGTTAATAAAGGCTGGAAAACAAGGATTAATATCGGCAAGGTCAATAATCAAAACTTTGTTCAAATTCCTTTTCAGGCTCTTAGACAACAACTAACCTACTTGTGTAAAAGATATGGGATTAATTACATTGAACAAGAAGAATCCTACACCAGTTTAGCTAGTGCGTATAATTTAGACAATCTACCAGAATATAATGCAGATAACCCAAAAACCTACGAATTTTCAGGAAAGAGAATCAAGAGGGGTTTGTATCGGACTAAGGAGCAAAAATTAGTCAACTCAGATATTAATGGTTCTGCGAATATTGGACGTAAAGGTAAAGCCAATCTCTTTGAAAAGAGAGAGGTATTAGAGGGGCTTTTGGACGCTCCCATACGATACTTTATTGTGTAAAGAATCCCCAAGTTCTAAACTTGGGGTAGTTCAAGTCACAACCTCATAGTACCAAAGTCAATAATCTCCATCGTCTTTCTCATGTATTGGATAATGCTATTCCGATACCTGGAACTGGTTATCGTATTGGATTAGACCCGATTTTAGGACTATTACCTGGTGGTGGAGATACTGTAGCAGGAGCATTGGGAGCTTACATCATCGTCGAAGCTGCCCGTATGGGACTACCCCGTAGAGTTGTGGGGGAAATGGTAGGTAATATTATCTTTGATTCAGTCGTCGGCATAGTGCCAGTCCTGGGCGATCTTTTTGATGTAACTTGGAAAGCTAATGTCAGAAATATGGCTTTGCTAGAAAAACATTTAGATATTACTTCTAAAAACCAGAAAAGCGACCGCCTGTTTTTAATTGGATTGACATTAGTTTTAGCAGTCATTGTTATAGGATTTGCTACTTTAACTGTCGCCTTGATTCGTTGGCTCTGGAATACAATTAATTGACCGTATAATTAAAAAATTTCTTTTATAATAAAGGTAATAGATGAATAACTAAAAGCATTTTCTACTTGGAAAAAATAATAACACTTTGACTCCAAGCCAATAGCTAAATATTTGTTTTCAAGCAGAATATTTAAGCTATTGGGCTAGACTCAACCGCTTCTAATTCAATTAATATTAAATCAAAAGCCAAATTCTGAGCCATTTTCTTCTTAGTAGCTTTACCTACTTTAGTAATAGTCTCTTCTTCAGTTTGAAGTGTAGCGGTGCATATAAAAACTCCATTTTGTTGCTCATAGTTTAATTTGGGCTTTTTCCACTTTTTTTGTTGGCATAAATTATTGAGAGTACTTATAGGTATTTCATGTTTCAGTTCTATGACTTCTGGTACTTCTGGTATAACTTCTGCCACCTTATCTGATGGGTTTGATGCTTCAGACGGAGATACTAATTCTTGATTAACATAGGCTTCTAACAAGGCTTTATGTGCTTGAGTTTTAGCATCTTTTTTACTTTTACCTTTAACTGCATCAGAAGTAGTTAGTTGTTTTTCGTTAAGAGTAATAACTACACGACCAATGAATATTTGCCGAGTTAAATCGCTGATTAGCTCTTGATATTCTAAAAGATTAATTTCATCAATAACATTGGGGCAATTATCAAGTAAATTTACGACAATATTTTCATCAAGATTATCTATGATTAATCGGTGTAATGTTTTATCTTGAGTCTTAAATAAAATCCATGATAAATCAGTATTGGTTAATTGTTTAGCTTTTAATCTGATTTCAACTTCCTGTCTAATTTCTGATAAAGAGTTATTATTAATACTCAATTGGATTAAGCGAGAAAAATCTTTGGTTTCTAAAGTTGAATAATCAGTTGTTCTTAATATAGTTTTATCTCTTTTTTCTTTTAAATAGTTGCTTTTATTCTGTTTCTGTTCCAGATTAAATTCATTAATAGATTCAGCCAAATCATTAATTTCGTCTTCTGTATAAGGACTTTGTTTACCTGCTAATTCTGCTTTAACGATACGATGAACTATAAAGTCAGCCAATCGTCTCAGAGGAGAAGTGAAATGAAGATAATGGGGATTAGCCAAGGCAAAATGACCTTGACAAGTAGCCTCATACATAGCTCTAGCTAAACAATGACTGTAGCTGATACGAAAATTTCTCCTATCTTCTGATTCTAGCTCTAGCCAATTGATATCTTCGGGTAAATCACCTCCTTGAGGAGAATGATTACGATATAAACTAATTAATGATTTTTCCGTTAACCATTGGGCAACTACCGTATTAGCTAAAATCATATATTCAGCAATTAAAACTTGGCTATTACAAGAAATCTTTTGAATATCTCCATCTTCATTGATATAGTAATTTCCCTTGATAATGCCAACAAAAGCCCCATTCTTGACTCGGACATTATTGAGTACCTTAGCCCACATTTGAGCAGAAACAATAGGTAAGAATAACTGATGGTCAGGTTTATTAGCAATGGCTTCAACTTCAGTGTAGGATAGTTTCCCTAAGCTAATAAAACAAGATTCAAAGATTCGATAATTAAGAATTTCACCCTTTTGGTTAATTTCTATTTCTACTGTCAGGGTAAGCCTTGGTTCTCCTTCTAAAAGCGATAATTTCTGCTCGGAAAGAGCAAAAGGTAACATGGGGATTATCCCTCTTGCCAAGTACAGGGTAGAAATACGTTTTCTAACTGCTTTGTCTAAAGGAGAATCGATTTCAATGGCTTCCGTAGGGTCAGCAATGTGAATTTGGATTTTACCGATATCACCATGAGTTTCAACCCACAGAGCATCGTCTAAATCCATTGAGGTTTCACTATCAATGGTAAAACCTTTAACTAAAGGTCTTGAACCAAAGTCATTCGAGTTAAGAATATTCTGAGTTTGTTGTAGTTCTGGTTTAGTGAATTGGGGGTGAGTTTTGGACATGAAAATGTTATTTGATAAATAAGTAATAGAATATTAATTCTCTAGGATTGAGAAGTTTTAAAGACAGAAAATAGAAAAGAAATTAATCTATCAAATAAGGGGTTTATTGCTAACCAAATAGCCAAGATAATAGTAATTTTGATAGTTTCAAAGATATTTACATTAGTTTCCCATAGTTCAAAT
>JASJDB010000086.1 GCA_030065315.1 Xenococcaceae cyanobacterium MO_167.B52
GCCTATACTTTTATTCTTTGGCATAAGCTAACAGGTGGGTTAAGAAGACGTTGGGCAAATAAACCTTTGGATACATTTCCTGAAGCCTTAGAGGCATTTCGTACAGCTATATCTTATCGTTTTGTCGAATGGCTCAACGAAAATCGTCACGTATTCACAGCTTATAAAGCGAGTTTGGGCTTTGTTTGGGCTTAATTTTTATTAAAGTTTCAAGCGATCGCTCTATAGAGTAATGCTCAAGCCAATTATTAAAAGCATTCTACCTTGTTTTGACCGTTAAAATTGTTTAAGTACCGTTAATGCCCTTTGGTAATCATTCTTCTCAAATCCACTACTGTGGTATCGCTTCTCCCAGAAATGCCCTGTTCTGTTGAGCATTCGATTAAAACACATAGCCGTGTACCAATTGAGCCAGTGCATGATACGGGGTAACTCTTCTGGCTGTGCTGGTTCGAGCAAGTAGTGGACGTGATTACTCATGATACAGAGAGCATAGAGTTTGAATTTAAACTTCTCTATGGCTTGTTTCAGGGCGTATAAAAATACCTCACGGCATTCATGGCGGATAAGTTTAAATTCTCGGTTATTACACCGAACGGTGACATGGTAACAATAATTAGGTTTTAGGTCGCGGGGTGTTCGAGGCATCTATCTTGAGCGAGGTTATTCGTAAGATAGTAATAGCTGATTTTTCAGGGTCGATTACTATTGCTACTGTCCTGGACTGTCCTGGACTTATAACGCACCCCCTTGGCAGTGGGTAGTCGAGCGAACATTTTCCTGGTTGGAAAAGTCCCGACGCTTATGTCGTGATTATGAGGTTTTGCCCGAAAACCATGAAGGGGTTGTTTATATTGTTATGATTCGCCTTATGCTAAGGCGTTTAACTGATAATCGACGACAGAGAAAATTCCAGATCAATACTGCTTAATATTAATTTACGAATAGTCTCTAACTAGACTCAATTAAAGTTGACTCTGACGGGAAGAATTCAGGAGTCAGGAGTCAGGATTAAGAAGGCATTAGAAGGTATAACATTTCTTTAAATAGTCATGTTTAATCATGTCTATCTACTTAGCTTGGATTTTCTAATCTGAATACATGAGCTTAATGCACTTATTCTGAGTTAAAGTGTACTCGATCGCTCGCCTGTTGTTCTATGCAACTAATTCAATTAAGTCCATTTCAAGCTTTTCGACGTAGCCTAGTTCTGGTAATTCAGGCAGCACCAATTGAATTACGCTATCTTATCCTCCTGGCTTTAATTAGCGGTGCGGGTTCTCCAATTGCTCTGTTTCTCAACAAGATCATTATTGATGAGGCATCTCGTTTACTAAAACAAGGAGCAACAGCAAACCCGATCGCTCTCATGGTGCAAGAGCCACGTTTACTCTGGACTATTGGGGGCTTAATTCTGCTTAATCTGCTCACCAACTCAATGAACGCAGTTACGAACTTGGTCTTTTCTGCTATGCGCGATCGCGTTCAAGGTTTCGTTCAAGGGCGGGTTCTGGACAAAGTCGCCAATTTTGAGGATATTGCTTTATTTGAAACTCCCGAACTATTAAATCTGGTTCAGTTGTCAGAACAAGGAATAGAAAGGCTAAAGCATCTATCATTTATTATTATCAATACACTAAATGGTTTCTTTATCCTGATACCTGCGATTTTACTTTCAGGCGCGATCGCTTGGTGGATCCCTTTGATGTTGTGTACCTCTACTGCCCCATCGGTTTACGTAGAACTTAAGTATCGCAAACAAAGCTGGAGAGTAGAAGAAACTCAGGCTAGGGTTGTTCGCCAAATGAACTTGTACAAAAATGTCTTAATGGGGGAGGCATATGCCAAAGAATTACGCTTATTCAGCCTACAACCTTTATTCCTAAATCGCTGGCAAAATCTATTCTGGCAAATGTTTCGCTCAATGCAGCAAGTCCGCCGTCAAGGTACTTTACTGGTGATTTGTTGGTCGATGCTTGGTGGATTGGGAATTGCTTTGCCCTATGTTTATGTAGTAATGGGAGCTTTAAAGGGTAACTATACTTTGGGGGATTTAGCTCTTTATTCGGGTTTGATTTTGCAAGTGCGTCAGAGTTTATTTATGCTCATCAATAATGGCTCTGACTTGTACGATGTAGTGTTGGGTACTAGTCCGATTTTTCAACTCTTAGAACTAAAGCCAAAATTGCGGTTATCATTGCCTTCAAGGAATAATCCTGCTACCGAATTTTCATCGAACCAAAGGGGAAGGGCAAAGCAGCGGGGAATACAAATTCAGAATTTATCATTCTCTTATCCTGGTAGCGACAGAAAAATTCTGTCAAATATCAACCTGAAAATTCAGCCGAATGAAATGATCGCACTGGTTGGGGAAAATGGTGCGGGTAAGACAACCCTTGCCAAGCTAATCTGTCGCTTATATGACCCTCAGGAGGGCAAAATTCTGTGGAATGGGCAAAATTTACAGGAGCTTGACTTGAAGGAATTATATTGCCGCATTGCTGTAATTATGCAGGATTATGCTCGGTTTCCCACTACGGTGCGAGAAAATGTAGGCTTTGGATACCTGCCTTTACTACAGAACGATACCGCCCTGGATAATGCAATCCAAAAAGCAGGAATCGCTACAGCGATCGCAAATACCCCTCAAGGCTTAGAAACTCCATTGGGCAAGCAATTAGAAGGTGGGGTAGATCTATCTGAGGGACAGTGGCAGAGAATTGCGATCGCTCGTTCCTTGATGCGGTTATCTTCTGTAGAGCTATTAATTTTTGATGAACCTACCGCAGCCCTCGATCCGAAAACCGAACATGAGATTTATCAGCTCTTTGGTACTATTACCCCTAATAAAATTGCCGTGGTCATCAGTCATCGTTTAGGTTTAGCCAAACTAGCAGATCGGATTGTTGTCCTGGAAAACGGAAAGATTATTGAAACTGGGACTCACGAGCAACTAATGGCAATGGGCAGACAATATTACCTTATGTTTACGAGGCAAGCCAGTAACTATTATTGACTTCTGCTAGAACACCGATTCAAAGGATTCTTATATTTTTCATTTTGATCGTTAAGAATAGTTGTTTAGTTTGCTTATTCTATTTCTTCTTTTAGCTCGTAAAAAGGAGCATAAACTCTATATGGTATCTGGACAAGATTTCGTATTAAATGGGTTTAATGATTGTTTTGTAATTATTGAACCAAGTAGCGAAAGCGCACTAAAAATAGGATTGCTGCGATCACCATACCAATAAAATGTCCTAACCACAAACCTGCACCACCCCAACCCAGAGGAAATCCCAAAATATAACCTAGACTCAACCCCACACCCCAAAAAGCAGGAATACTCAATAGCATCGGTATGCGAGTATCTTGAATTCCTTGCAAAGCACCATAAGTCATTTTTTGCAGTACATCTGGTACTTGAGATAGGGTGGCAATAATCAACATTGGTAAAGCTAAAGCGATAACTTGAGTGTTAGCAGGATCGTTAATGTCCAGATATAAGCCAATAATGGCTTGAGGAAATAGCAACATTGCGATCGCTAAAATGGTAATAAAGATTAATCCTATGGTGATACTAAGATATCCTGATCGCCTAATTCCTGCTGGATTTTTTTGTCCTAACCAATGTCCCACTCTCACTGTAGCTGCCTGAGACATTCCCAAAGGAATCATAAAGACAATTACTATAGTCTGGAATACAATTTGATGGGCAGCCAACATTTCTGTTCCCAATGCACCCATCAGATAAGTAACAATGGTGAATAGTCCAATCTCTAAGGCAGAAAAAACCGCGATGGGTAAGCCAATTCTAATTAATTCTGCCATAATCTCTGGTTTTAAGATGTATAGCTGTGGCAGAATACGGTAGGTTTTCATTTGGGGATGTATCAGAATGTAGATTAGCAAAGCTAAAAACATCCCCCACAGAGTTAGAGTGCTAGCCACGGCTAATCCTGCTAACTCCAAGCGAGGAAAGCCCAATTTGCCGAACCCCAGAATGTAATTACAGATAATATTACAAACTGTTCCTACAACTACGATAAACATTACAGGACGAGCCTGAGATAATCCTGATACTAAACCCCGCAACATCACGAACCCCAAAGCAGGAAAAAAACCCCATACCAGAATATCTAAATAGGTACTTGTCACAGTAATAGTGGTTTCTGTTTGTCCCACATGAATCATAATTGAATCTAAATTTGCGATCGCAAAACTAAGGGGAAATGTCAATAATACAACCAACCAAAATCCCTGAATTGCGATCCTTTCAATCTTGGTTTTATTTGCCGCACCATAAGCTTCAGCAATCAGTGGACTAACTGCCATCACCACTCCCCCTGCAATATTGAGAATGGCAAAAAAGTTTAAGGAAGCCAAACCTCCACCCGCCAGAGTTTCAGCACCAAATCGACCCATCATGATTGTGTCAACAAATCCTGTCAGAGATTGAGCAAATTGTGCGCCAGCTAAAGGAATAGCTAATTGGAGAAATTTCTTAATCTCTGTACGGATATAAGAATCGATGACAATAAAATTCATTAAAGTAAATTGAGATTTATTGAAACCCAGTCATCTCATTTATCATTTATCATTTATCATTCGTTTGGAAGGATAGAAAATTTAGTTTTTAATTCTTTTTTAGATGATTCAAAAGCTTCTTCTATATTTAAAAGTTCATTGTAAAAATCAGCTAATATTTGAATCTTTCTAGCTTCTATTTCTTCCATCTTAAAGATATAAAACTCAGAGTTATAAATAGTATAGATAAATTCTTAAAAACTAGCTAGTTGCTAGTGACTGGTTGCTAAATAACTACTCATATCGACCTAGAAAATGCCAGTAATCATCAGATTCTACTTCATCGTCAGAACCCCAATTGAACGTTAAGCTTCAATTTCGGCGATCGCATCTAATGGTGAGATATTATTTTTGATCGTGGCAATAATTCCAGGGAGATATTCATCCATCATCATGACATTGGCATAAACCATCTGTTTGATTAACGCAAAACTAAGATTGTCGCCATCAACATCAATACTGGTTTTATAGCGAATTTCTCCTTCATTAAAATCTAATTCAAAATTACCGATAATCATGCCATAGTTAGCTCTAGTAATAAATTCAGCTATGGCTTGTAGTTTTTCTGATGGTACTTGAATAGGGCAAAGTGAATAAAAGACAAATTGCTGTTTTTCTTCTCTAGCTTTAGCATAACAATCCCATTTCCCATTATTTCCTTGAAAAACAAGGCGTAAAGTTTGTTTTTCTTGTACGATCTGAAACTGCCATTCTTCTTCTTGAAAAAAATTAGTTACGCTCTCAAAAATACTTGGTTTTTCTAGCTCGATTTCTTCAGCAATTTCTGAAAAAGTATCTGCTAATTCTTCAAAAGCACTATTCATTTCTGCCATAGTTTCCGAAACAACTTCTTGAGTCATTTCTGAAAAACTATTGGTTAATTCCTCAAAGGTTTGGGTCATTTCTTCAATGGCTTGAGTGATGATATCTTCTGATGTTCCTGAACCATTGCTATTAGCCCACTCTTTGGTAAAACTATTCATCGCCTCATTCATTTTTTCAGGATCGATACCGTCAGGAGTAATTAAAGAGGGATTGAGGTATTTCCAGAGAGTTGTGTAGCTTGTTTCACCGAGATCGTGTTTTTGTTTTACTTCTAAAGCATACCAACTATAAGTTGATAGTATAGGGTGATCGGGTTGTTCTTGGCTGATTTTTTGCAGGTAAGCTGCTGCTTCTTCTGCATTAGTCGCGTTTTCTCGTAGTGTAGGCAGTAAAGCAGGATCAAGAGTGGCTTCAATTTGAATGTCAAAAGAAGGTTTAAATTTACCACCAAAAATAGGACTACGGATTTCTGGTTTGAGGTTAAATAGGTTTTCTGTGTTGATGCGTTGGTAGAGTTGGTTGGTTGCACAAAAGCTGAGATTGCATTGGGTGATTTGGTTTTTTTCTTTGGTGAGGGATAAGTTGAGTACACACACACATACATTTAAGTACGATTTTAAGCTATCATGCAATGACAGTTGGCTACCAAAATGAAAATGTTTAGTATGTACACTCATTTTAATAAAACTTCACATAATGTTGATTTAGCATTAAACGAATAATCTCCGATCTCAATCAAACTTTTGCTCTTTGTTCTAACACTAAATTTCGGTAATCACGGACAGTATTTTTTATCGACTCTGGGGTGGACAATCCCTGCTCTACTGACTGAAGTAATGGTAAAGCCCGTTGACCTGCAATTACTGCACAACGACTAAGCAGTGACTGAGCAAATTGTTCATCTATTTTTGACCAATAGCGTGAGATAATATCCAGGAGTCGTAAAGTTTCCTTGGTTTCTTTTGTCGTTCTTAAGGCATCACCTATCCACTTCAATGCTGCTTTAGCCGTATCTTGAGCTATCCACCAAAGCCAATAGTTTACGGTTTCATCAATTTGTGTATCTGATGGTTTATCAATACCTTGATCTTCTAAAAAAGCTTTGACTTTGTTAACACTAAAGTACTCTAGGCTAGGTATTTCGTTTGACAAATGTTCTACAGACAACTCCCAGTATTCAATAAGGGATTCTGGTAAAGAATCTTCTGAAGAAGGTTTGAGTAGCGAGAGAGCTTGCAAACATTGCTCTAAAACGTCAAGAGCCTTGTTAATTGCTTCTGGTTTAATTTTTAATGCCCGAAGTTGTTTTTTTCGGTGAGTGTTACTTGTTAATGACCAAGGTTGAGGAAGTTTTAGTAAAGACTGGGGAATATAACTATTTTTCATTTGAGTGAGACTCCTAAAAAGTTTTCAGCTTCCTTTAAAGTTGGCATTTTTTCAAAGAAGTTTTTCCAGGACATCTTTTGGGGTACGCCTAATTCTGTTTTTTTGCGGAGAGTAGCCTCCCACAAATTCTGCATCTTTGTCACACTAAGTTCATAATCTCCTATAGTAAGAGGTACATTTTCATCTATCAAGGTTTGAAATGCTGGCTTCTGTCCCTTCTTCTGACCAAAAAGGGTTGTCCAGCCTTCCTCGCTTTCCACAACAACTCTAACTGCTCGTCGGTCTGGATCGAGATTTTTCCAGTCTTTCATTCTTTCTAACTGTTGTGGAGACCCATCTAGTTTCTGACGCAGAGCATTAGCTGTGTTTTTGACCTCATCAAGATGAACAACACTGTCTTTTCCAAAGTAAAGAGCATCTGCCTCAGACACAGGATCGATTTTTACCTTCACTGTACCTAAATCGTACTCTCCCCCTTTCTTTGCTCCTGTTACGATTCGAGAATTTTCTGCCACCGCCCCTGAGTACACCAATCTATTAGGATGATGCATTTCAGCAAGCATTTGATCGAACCGATCAAGTGAATCGGCTGTCTTTAACCTATCAATGAACGTTTGCAACTCTTGAGGAGATACTTTACCAGAATCTATAGCTGCTGCAAGGTTTGCACGCACTCGCAGAATTCGATCTTGTGGAATATCAGTTCGCTTCAGCAATTCTTCCAGAGCTTGAGTATTAGAGGAGAAACCCCTCTGGCTGCCAACGGCTTGCTTCAAACTTTCATCGTTAGGAATACCTTTTTTGAGGGTAGCAAACTCGTCATCAGCTATTCTAAAAGCTCCTGATCTTCCTTCTTCAACTTCAACAACCTTCCCATTTGCAATAACAACCCAAGGATTAATAAGTCCTTCTAACTTAAACCACCGATTTGCTACTCGAATACGAAATGCCTTAAAACGCATCCGAGCTAACAATCCTTTGCCCAAATCTTTGAGTTTCTTAAACTGCTTACCTATTCCTGTGCCAGCAATGCCTTTGAATAGAACTTTGCCTTTTTCAATAATATATTTAGCACCTTTAGCAACTGCCCTAGCAGCACCTTTAGCTAATTTAACTCCAACTTTTCCGACTGTCTTAGCACCTTTAGCTACAGCTTTTGCCCCCTTCACTGCTGCACTACCTGCTTTAAAGGTTAGCCAAGAAATCAATTCAATGACCCCCGCAGCAGCACCTTTGGCTAAACTCTTACCAGCAGCTTCATTGTTATTACCTTCCCAAGCTTTAGCAACATAATCTCGGATGTGTCCGCCAATAGTAGCAATTGTTATGCCAGCAAATAGCGGGGCTAAAACACTCATGATAGGCGGAATTAAAGCTGCAATACTTCCGCCACTGCCAATAAGAGCAGCAGCAATTACAGCAAGTGCTGCTGTTGTCCCACCAATAATTAACGGCCAATTATCTGACCACCATTTGGATATGCTCTGCTTCATTAATTCCCATTTAATTTCAGCCCTTTGTCTAGGAGTTAATCCATCATCTGGATGCTGTTGTTTCTCAGTTTCTCCTCCTTCCTGCTTGTCTCCCGATACTTCACTCATGATTGATTCCATCGAACGACTAGAATCGTTTGATTCTCCCAGCATGACTTCACCATTACCATTTGTTTGCTGCATCAGTTCAGCAATTAGCTCAGGTGAAAGTTCCATATTATTTTCAACGGCATCAACACCTACATTTTCTTCAGTCCAAGGAGGTTTCGGTAACTCGGATTCGGAAACTGATGCTGCTGTACTACCACCTTCTTGTCCTGGAATATTAATACCTGCTGCTTGCGCTTGACCTAGTTCTTGGGGTGATAAGGATTCATCTAAGTTTCCGCCCAGGAGTTCTTCGTATGCTGCTGTCTCAAACTGAGATGGTGCTGTTTTAGCTGCATCAATTAAATTACCAATCCGTTTAAACAATTCAGCAAATTCACCTGTGATAATCATACCGATTACAGTGAAGATGCCATTGTAAATGTCTTGAATCAGTTTGAGTAGTGAATCTAAAGCATTTGCTAAGAAATCAAGAACCGCAGCAACGGCTTTCTTTAGACCATCAGCAATCGCATTAACTACTTGTACGGCTTTATTAACTGCTTGGTCAATTTTGGCGTTAATTTTCTTAGCTATCTCTGGAAAAGCAGCAAAGACAACCTGAACTAAACCTTTGAGAATTTCGCCAAAGGCTTTTATTAAGCCCACAATTGCCTGACGAGCCAAATCAATCGCAGCTAATGCTAGTTTCTTAGCTGCCTCGAAAATAAATTTCACTGCCTTGCGTAAGTTGTCATAGATAAAGTTGACAGCTTTTTTAAGTCCATCAATCAAGGCTTTAGCCTTGGATTTGACCCAACCCCAGAAACCACCAGACTCTTTCTCTGATTCTTTCTTTTTCTGGGCTGCTTCATTATCAGCTTTTTGTTTTTCAGCTTCAGCTTTCTTTTCAGCTTCTTCTAGATGTTGGGCAGCTTCTTTTTCTCCTTTGGCTTTTTCCTCACCAATTTTCTTACGTTGTTCTTTTGTCGCCTTTCCTGCTTTTTCTTGATAGTCTTTTTCAACACTATCTAATTCGGTTTTCCATTCCTGTTTATGTTGAGTTACTTGGGATTTAGCCTGATTTTGTTCGGCTAATTGTTTCTGTTTAGCTTCTTCATTCAGATTCGTAATTTCTTGGTTAGCATCTGTTTTCGCCTTAACCGAGTCAAGGTCAAACTTATCTTTACCTGTCTTATATTTATCCTGTTCTACTCCTATTTTCTCTTTTAAAAAAGGACTCAGAGATTGATTCAAACCACCAGCAGCTTCTCCAGGAATTGCAGGAGATTTTCCTGCTTTCGCTCCAGCAGGAGCAAGTGCTGTAAGTTCTTTATTGGCTTTGAGAGTTTCATTACTCGGTTCAGGAAAGATATTGTTTTCCCCAAAATCCTGATGTATTGCTTGCCCTGCTCTCATCTTAGCTGCGCCGACTTCTTGTCCAGATTGAGTTTGAGCCGTGTCTATTTGGGTAGGATTAGCTTCCCCACTTAAATCAACATTAGGGCGTTCTCCTGCACTGGTGCTAATTTGACTAGTATTAATTTCGACATTATTGAGAGCATTTTGTGCGCTACGACTCAGGGCAGCATCTTGTTCTCCTTCTGCTGGTGCTTCTTTTCCTGCTAACTGTGTTGCAGCAGGTGTGGGTGCTGGAGATGCTTCAGGTACTGAAGTATTATACTTAGAGGCTGTCTGACCTGATATTGCGCCTTTCATTTCACCAGCAGAAGTTCCTTTAACATTGGCTGCTTCTGACGCATTTTTTTGTGCTGCTTGACCAGATTCAGTGGCTTGTTTCCCTTGTAACCCAGTAGGGGCAGGAATTTCGGGAATAGTTGCTTGAACTTGTTGCTTTTGTTTTTCTAATGCTTGGGCTGAAGCAGTTTGGGCTTGTGCGTAGGTAGTAGCAGCTTGAGTCGGGGGTGTATTTTTAAGCTGCTCGATAATTTGACCAGGATCTCCTGTATTGATGGCAACTGCTTTTGGAGGTTCAGTCTTGTTTTCTTGGGGATTTCCATTCGCACCTGCACCTACATCAGTCGCTTCTCCTGGGCTATTAGGAGTAGTTGGTTGAGCAGGAGAAGTATCTTTTGAGGATGGTGCTTCAGGTGTTTTTTCTGATTCGTCCTTATTCTTTATAGCTGCTGATTTTGGCTCTTTCTGTGGCGATGTAACTTCAGGAGTATTACCTACTTGTTTGGCTGCAAGAGGTTTAGCGTCTTTTTCCTTGATTGAATTTGTTGGTTTCTCTTTGTTGGCACCAATAGTAGAGTTTGATTCATTGGTTTTTTTGGCTTCAAGAGGTTGGAGTTCCTTTTCTGCCGTTAAAGTTTTTTGCTCCTCTGTATTAATGGTAGTTGCATCAGTTGGTTTTGCTTGGCGACTGGCAAAACTAGTCATCCTTTCTATCCAAGGGGTAGAAGTAGGATGATTATTTACTACTTTTGGCTTAAGAGGAGATACTTTCAGAGGAGATTTTTGCAGTGATCGCCTATTCTTATTTCTTTCTGTTACTAACTTTGTCCTAGCTTGAACCGCAAAATTGGAATTATCTCCAGAATTCTTGTTATCTGGGGCATCTGAGGCAGTTGTAAATGACGGGTTTACCTTAGTTTCTAACTTTTTTTTTAGTGTTTCTTCTCTCCTCTGATCTATTCGCTGCTGTAGCCTATTACGAGGGGGAATATTAACTTTTAGTCTGGGCTGTATAGGAGGGGTTGTAGGCGGACGGTTGGGGGCAGAAATGGCTATTTTATTGAAGTCAAAGCCATAACTTGATAATGTTTTTATTTTCGTGAGTATATCCGCTTTTGGTTGTTGAAGTTGAGATTTTGTTCTTAATTCTGGTTGTTGCTGAAGTTGTGTTTCGTTTTTGTCTCCTTCTTGAGGCTGTTCTGGAGAAGATGGGGAAAATTTTTGGACAGTGGTTTCTGAGTTTTTTTGCTCCGTCTCCCGTTCTTTCTCTTTGAGAAACTTTGGATTACCTAACTCAGGAGTATTTACTGGTTGCGCGGTTTGTTTTCTGCTAACCAATGTCGTGTTAATCGGTATATGTATATTTGACTTGTCACTAGAACCGTGAACTCTACTAGACATAACCACTACCAGGATAATTACATTATTAGTGCTGTATGGCTTTGGTCTTAATTGTTGCCAAAATTGCTCAACCGCTAAATATAATAGGTTTATATTTACACAAAAAGTTGATTTTTACTATTCAACTTTTGGCTAATTATTGGGCGTTACTAGTTGTAAAAATATAACTATCCTAGAAAAATTTTGGCAATTTTAGTAAATAAAATAAATCATAACCTTTGTCAAATAGGTGATACTAAATCCTGTTTAGATACAACACTTTAAATTTGTGGGAATTTAAAATGCAGAATTTAGCCCTAAAGGCACTAAAGTATTCCCTTCGGTCATTCCCTATCGGTCAATTCAGAAAGGTTTAAGCTAAGCTTTAAACTAAAACTATACTTTGGTAAGCGGATTTAGTATGACATACAAATTTTCCGAATTCTGTCCGCGTAGAGACTACTGAAGGTGTATCCTTTAGGGCGAACTCCGAACTTATCTTAGGAATGGGGACTAAATAAAGTATAGAAGTTTCAGTAGATCTAAAAAGAAATTAAAGCTCCCCAATATAGTTCATAGGAACTATAAAATGACTAAGATTCAAGGCAGTAACTCAGATGTAATATAATTACAGCTTATATTCCATCTAAAACTGTTTTAAACTTTGAAAAATCAACTTGAAAAACTTGTTTTAACTGACGAAGAAACTTTAAATGAAGTAGTAAATTGTCTAGCTAAACATATTTCCATAAATTCAACAGGAGCAGGAGATCCTCAAAATTTATTTAAAGTTTTAGTCAGAGCTGCAAGCAAACAAGATACAATAGAGAATACTTCTAAAGAATTAAAAAAATCAACTTGTGGCAATAATATTAGATATCATCTCGGAAAAATATCTAACTTCAAAGAATTAGAAATTCAACTTAATTCTGCCCTTAAAAGTCAAATACCTAAAGGCTTAAAAAAAAAGAATTTAATTCTCGCAATCGACCTAAATTTAATCCCTTATTATGGAAAACCAAAAGATTCAGAAAAGCCATATATTTATCGAAGTAAAGCCAAAGATGGTACTTGCTCATTCTATGCTTACGCTACTTTATATACCATTAAAAAAGGAAAAAGAGTTACTTTAGCTATTAGAGGCGTTAGATGGCAAGATACTAAAGTATGTCTTATAACTTGTCTTTTAGCAGAATTATCTAGTTTAAAAATTCAAGTAAAAAGACTTTATCTTGACCGAGAATTTTTTACTGTTTCAGTCATTCGATGGCTCAAAGCCTTAGATATACCTTTTACTATGCCAGCAATCAGACGTGGTAAACAAGGAGGTATTAAACAGTTTCTCAAAGGAAGAAAAAGTTATAAAACTACTCATACTATGTACAGGAGTAAAGATGATTTTGTAACCTTTGATATCTGGATTATTTGTAAATATAAAAAAGGAAAAAGAGGGCAAAGTGGAATTGAGTATTATGTTTATGTCACTTATAAAGTGAACACAAACTTGAATCATATACATCAATGTTATCGTAAACGTTTTGGCATTGAAACTAGCTATAGACTAAAAAATTTATGTCGGATTAGAACTACTACTAAAAAACCAAATTTGAGATTATTATTTGTTGGCATCTCATTTTTATTAGTTAATATTTGGGTCAACTTTCTATGGGGAAAAATAAGTAAGCCTAGAAGAGGAGGAAGATTAATTTATCGAACAATTTTTCCTCTAAAACAAATGCTTTCTTTCTTAAATCAAGCTGTTGAGAGAATTTTTAAAGTCGTAAAAACTATTTATATTCCATTAGAATAAATCATGAAAAAATTTTTATGCAGTATAAGTGTAACTTATTTTTTGAGAGGATAAATTTTGGCGATCGCGTGATGGAAAATAATTTTTCGATCTACTGAATATC
>JASJDB010000087.1 GCA_030065315.1 Xenococcaceae cyanobacterium MO_167.B52
CTTAAACCTTTCTGAATTGACCGATAGGGAATGACCGAAGGGAATACTTTAGTGCCTTTAGGGCTAAATTCTGCATTCTAAATTCCCACAAATTTAAAGTGTTGTATCTAAACAGGATTTAGTATCAGGTACAGCTAAACAAAAAAAAGCATTAGAGTCAGAAACCCTAATGCTTGCATATCATCTAGCTAAAATTTGTCTCGATCCATTTAAGGTGCTAAAGCATTTCCTCTCAATAAGCTACCAATAGTTTTAGCCGTAATCTTCATTTGCTTGAGAGGATTAGCAGGAACTACGGTTTTGTAGAGATAGCTATCGAAAGTTAATTTTTGTACGTCGATATCCGCACACATTTCGACGAATGCTTCGCGGGTTGCATCAGAGCGATAGAATACTCTTTGGAGAATATCTAGCACTAGGTAAGTAGCACCATAGGTTTTATTCCAGAGTTTTAAGAACTGTTTTAGGTCAGCTTCTGTAGGAATTTTTTGTCCATTGTTGGAAGCTTCGACAATTTTTTCCGCACACATTCTGCCAGACTTAGCAGCAAAATAGATGCCTTCTCCAGAAGACTTGGTAACAGTACCTAGAGCGTCTCCTACTAAAACTACTCTGCCTTTAATGGGGCGAGGTCTGGGATGTTCGGGGATGGGATGAGCCTCAACTTTGATAATTTCCCCACCTTCCAGTTTACGAGCTGCACGGGCGCGGATACCAGCTTGTAGGTCTTTAATTTTGGCTTTATTGACCTTCATGGTTCCAGTTCCCACTGCTACGTGGTCGTATTTGGGGAATACCCAAGCATAGAAATCGGGGGAAACGTCATCACCCACATACATTTCTGCTAGGTCTTCGTAGTATTGCATTTTAGGCTCGGGAAGACGGATTCGCTCTTGAAACGCGATCGCATAATTGTAATCCCCAGCATCAATAGCTTTAGCAATACGAGAGTTGGCACCATCGGCACCGATTACTAAATCGGCTTTGAGGGTTTTCATTTCTCCTTTAACACTACCATTAGAGTGATCAGCGTAATGGAGTGTATAAGGCTCTTTATCACTGGTGGGAATATCTAATTGATATACTGTGCCATTGATCAAATTCGCTCCTAATTTAGCAGCGCGATCACGCATGAAGCCATCTAAGACTTCTCTACGACACATTCCAATATATTCATCCCCTTTAAGAGTTTGACCGATATTCACTTCAATATTAGAAGGAGATATCATCTTCATTTTCCTAACCTGACGGTCAATAATCTCTTGGGGCAAATCGAATTCGTCCACCATACAAAGAGGTATTGCACCACCACAAGGTTTGGCATTATCTAATTTACGCTCAAATAAATAAGTTTCTATACCAGCTTTGGCTAAAATTTCCGCTGCGGAAGAACCAGCAGGTCCGGAGCCAACAACAGCAACCCTTAATCCCAAGGTCTTTCTCCTAATATCTGTTCTCAACCTACGCATTGCATACTATCATGGACTTTTGCTCTCTGAACGAAATACCCCCCAAGATTGGCTCAAGTTGAAATACTGCTTAACAACTCAGTTACAAAAGTTAATTATTTTGGTAGTATGCACTAGCCTAGATCAATGTCCTTTAACCTAAATTTACCAAGAGTTTGCTATTGATAAAATTGGCTTGCCCAGCGACGACATTGACCGATTGGTCCATCCTCTTCTAGCAGCAGTGGATGAGAGGGATAAATCTTGTTCTCTAAAATCGGAATATCTTGCTCAAATGTTGTTACTGTATCTTTTCTGAGCATTAGGGCTAAAAGTTGATTTAAGGGAGAGGGAAGAGCTTTTTTGACACTAAAGAAAATCTGAATCTCTAGGCGATTATTATCTATAGGGGTTCCCGTAAAAATTTGTAATAAACTAAGCTCCAATGTACCCTTAGTTCGATAAAAGCTAACATCATATCCCACTCCATAATAAGTTGTAGTTACTGAGCCATCCTCTGAGATCAAGCCTCCAGAAGATAGAGAAGAGAGATTATACTTTTGGGACATTTTGTGAGTCAAAACTGGACCATCAATCTCTACTACATCAGATTTCGCAGCTTTGAAGGTTTGACTATGTACCTGATACAAATGAGAAACATCTACACTATTGTCTAAATAATTTCTCAAATCAGTATGAGCTATCCACTTGCGAACCAGACGAAGGGGTGTCCATTGTTTTGAATCATATTCAGCAAGTTGAGGAATTTTCCATGTAGGAGATTCATCTCTCTGATGATGATACATTAAGATTAAGCCATTAACTTCCATAACTGGATAATTAGCAATCTTGACCTGAGGAACTTTTTCACTATAGGGAATGCCAGCACAATAGCCCTGATGATCCCACAGCCAACCATGATAAGGACAACGAATAGTCTTATCTTTGACCTTACCTCCATATCCCAAATGAGCTCCTAAATGGGGACAATGGGCATCAAGAATACAAGGAATGCCTGTTTCTGTATGGAATAGTACTAAATCCTTACCGAAGTAATGAAGTGGAATAACTTTTTTGGCTAATAATTCTGCGCTAGTTGCAACACGATACCAACTGTTAGGAAAAAAGCTGTCTGTATTTTTTGACCTCATAATTTGGGAAAAAAGTTAATCTGATTTTTTTTATAAGTTTCTCAATTAAATGAATTTGCTTGAATTGCTCTTATTTTATTACCTACCCAATCTTTCTCTGACCCAATCTCTTTCTACTGTTTGAGAGGGAGTTGCGGTTTTGTCGGGCTTGCTAAATTTAGTGTTATTGGGAATTGCAGCAGGTGAGGAGGCGGGTGCTACTGGTTGGGATCTTACTGGTGTAGCAGTTGGGCTACGGCGAGGGGTATATTTGGGACGATTGCGAGTATAGCGGGGTCGATATCGGGGTCTAGGTTTGGGGGTCAGATATTCGGGTTCAATATCAACTGGTTCTGCTGAAATCATAACTTTCCTGCCTGTAAGAGGAGGACGAGAAGGAAAACCTTCTACAGGTATATCTTGCACAACTTGTAACATAAACTTGCGCCACATTTCTGCTGCCACCGTACTAAAACCCTCAGTGGGTGTATTGTCGTCGTTACCGAGCCAAATACCTGTAGTCACTTGGGGTATATAGCCGATATACCAAAGATCACGGGCTTCATCTGAGGTTCCTGTTTTTCCCGCCGAAGGTCTGCCAATTTGGGCTGGTCTTCCTGTCCCTGAACGCACTACCCCTTGCAACATCCAAGTCATCATAGCTGCGGTGTCAGTATCAAGAGCTTTAGCTGAGGGAAAATCCGCTCGATAAATTATCTCACCATGACGATCGCGTATTTGAGTAATGCCATGAGCTTTTTGATAGACTCCTTGATTGGCTAGAGTGCCATAAGCGTTAGTAAGTTCTAATAAATTTACTTCCCAAGAACCCAAAGCTAGGGAATAAGTAGGTTGCATTTCTGAATCGATGCCCATATTTTGAGCTATTTTAATAATGGGATTCAACCCTACATCCAGACTAGTTTGTAATGCTACTGTATTGATCGAAATAGCTAAAGCATTGTATAGAGAAACATTAGTTTTGCGGTACTTTTCTTTATAGTTTCTCGGTTCGTAATCTTCTATGGAGAGTTGGCGGTCAGGATAGGTTTTATTAGGGGAAAATCCTGCTGCCATTGCTGCGGTATAAACAAAAGTTTTAAAGGTCGAACCTGGTTGGCGTTGGGCTTGGGTAACTCGGTTATATTGATTGTCTCCAAAATCTCGCCCTCCTACCATAGCTTTAATTGCTCCCGTACGAGAATCGAGAGATACCAGAGCACCTTGTTGGAATTTCTGCCATTTACTGTAGGTGTCTAAACCATATTTGACCGTCTTTTCCGCTGCTTTTTGCCATTGCAAATCAATGGTAGTTTCCACCACAATTCCCCCTCCTTGCAGTTGTTCTTGTGAGAGGTATTTGGGTAGCTCTTGTTCGATATAGTTAGTAAAATATGGTGCTTTAACTTGTAATCGCTTGAGTTGCTTACGGTTAGTAACTATGGGAGATGCGATCGCAGCTTGAGCCACTTCCAGAGTAATGTAACCATCTTGTGCCATCCTATTTAATACCGCATTTCTCTGTCTTAGAGCCAATTCAGGATTGTTAAAAGGAGAATAGACACTGGGGGCAGGAATAATTCCCACTAAAGTAGCAACTTCTGCTACTGTCAAAGCTTTAGCAGACTTGCCAAAATACACCCAGGCAGCATCCTCTAGTCCATAAGAGCCAGCCCCCAAATAAACTAAATTCAGATAAGTTTCTAAAATTTCCTTTTTATCTAAATTTTGCTCAATACGACGAGCTATTTCCACTTCTTGAAGCTTGCGCCAGAAAGTTTTGGCTTGACTGAGGTAAGCAATACGAGCTAACTGTTGAGTAATGGTACTGCCTCCTTCTACCACTTCTCCCGCCCTGAGATTTACCCAAGCAGCACGGGCAATCCCCTTAAGATCAACTCCTTGATGTTGATAGAATCTTTTGTCTTCGCTAGCGACAAAAGCTTGATGAACTATATCAGGAAGTTCGTCAAGCTTGACTTTGTCATAACTTACTTCACCAATTTGTTTAATTATGGTGCCGTCGATTGCCTTAACTGTAATGCTATTGGGGCGAGCATAGCTTGCTACATCAGAAACTGACTCAGGAGTTGTTGCTACAATTTTTTGCTCCAACTCGAAATAGAATATAACAGCACTCACACCACTTCCTATTCCTACGAGCAAACCCAATCCCAGACCGCGCCAGAGCCATTTTCTTGTTTTTGGTCGCTTTTGCTCCCTTTCCTCGATCTTAGTTAGCAAATCTAAAGAAGAGTTCTTATTATGAATGGATTTCACTATAATATACCTTGTTTCAAAATATTTATTAAATAATTACTGATCATCTTAAAGCCAACTGCTTCTGGTCAAAACAATTAAAAATTATTAACTGAAAATTATATCATTTTCCTTTAAAATCGCTACAGATGATTGATAAGGAGACTCTAAAATAAGGAAGTTAACATATAGCATATTTGAAAGTTATTTGATGTTACATATATTTTTATTTTAAATTTTAGCTGCTTAATTTTGAATTTATGGGAAGTGGTCTCCTTTAGGGCAAAAAATGATTAGTTTAATATCTCAAGACAATTGGCAAAAAAGGTCTTAAATCCAAGAATTTTTTTTTGTTTGCGATGGTCAAAAATGAGTTGTAGCAAAAGAACTTTTCTCGACTCAATTTCTAAAAACTTTTGCAGCATAAGATTAACCAAAGCCAAAAGATACAATAATAAACCAGAGTATATCTATCAAAATCTTGCAAAATTAATTAGGGGTTAATTATTCCTTGTCTAAAAATTCTTTTTTGGACTGCTTAAGCTGTCGCCAAAACTTGTTAATTTCTTTGTAGGCATCTTCAGCACTTATCTCCTCATTAGCTGCTAGATTGCAAATATAAGATACTTGTTGCTGAAACTCTTGTAGATTGGCATTAAAAATCAAACTTCCAAGGGTAAACTCACCGTAATATTTACGAATGGGAGATAAAAAAGTTTCTTTGATGTATCGTGATTCTTCTTTCATTGTTTTTTTATCTAATAGAAGCTTATTTTAATAAATAAATACTACAACGAGAGAAGATAGATTCTCTATCGAAATCTTGCAAAATTCAACAGCAATTTAAAATTCGGCTTTATATTGCCTTTTTATATCCTTTTTTAACGTAATTGAAGGAGATTCGCCAAACATTTTTCTATAGTCAATTGAAAATTGACCCATATGCCAAAATCCATAACCTCCAGCTATTTTAGTGACTTTAGATATTTTAGGATCGGCTGATTTCAAAGCTCGTCGCACCTTATTCAAGCGTAATATCTTGAAATATTGCATCGGTGATAAACCAAGGCATTCCTCAAAGGCATAGTAGAGAGAACGCTGGCTGGTCTTCAATTCTTGGCATAAACTAGTAAGAGTAATGGGAAGATCAAAGTGATCGCGTATCAATATTTCAGCATTCTTAACTAGTTGGCGTCGGTTAGATTCTTTATCTGGTAAAAAGTTTGAGTCAGAAGTTAATAGATTCACCAGCAACGACAGAGAATTATCGATGATCAGATCAACCATTGAGTAACTTTGGGAATTAACTCTTAAGTTTTGAGGATAGACTTTGGCTAACCTCAGCAGTTCTTCTAAATAATTAGATAAGGGGTTCAATCTATTTAGCTCACAGAATATAACTCCTGGCGATAATAGTTGCTTTTGGGTGATGTTGCATGACATTTTTTCAGCCTGTTCCAGTATCTGATTGATTGGGGCAACCATCATGAATAATCTGTTTTGATTGCCCACTCTGAAGTCTAAATAGCCATCACAATTGCCTGTTATATAGCAGCCTGGAATAAGCGAATTTCCGCCATATAAATTCTCTGATTCATAGATTTGCGGGATTGCTATAGTAAAAGTTCCTGGGGGCGTACTTCCTCTCAACAAAGCTGGAGCACCATAAAATTCCTCAATAAACTGAAACTCACCAATCTGGATGATAGTTATCTTCCATTCAAATGCCCCTTTTTTAAGTTGAATATGCTCTTGATTCCATCCTCGAACAAACTCAGCTAGCTCCTCAACGTCGTTGGTTCGGAGATTAGTTATTATCGGAACATCTTTTGTGGAAGAATAATCAGTCATCTGATTAACCTTTTCCCTTTAACCTTTAACCTTTTTCTTGGCAATACAGATAAGTTACATGGTAGGTGCAAGATCTGAGTATTAGCTTTCGAGCTAACTTGGATTAAATTATGAATGATTGCTGACAAGAGATAGGAAATCTCAAGCTTTTCAACTTTGTGCTTTGTGCATTGTGCAAATTTTGCCCAAACTATTGATACTAGGACACGGATTAATTATTTATTTTACTCCTGTGGTACCTCTGCTACCTCTTCACAACCTTGCTCAGAGCTTGAGCCATCAGGCATAGTTGCACCACAAAGATTTAAATCTTCTAAATCCACATCACTCAGATTAGCATTGTTGAGATTAGCGTTACTCAGATTAGCATCATCTAAATCCGCATTACTCAGATTAGCATTACTCAGATTAG
This sequence comes from Xenococcaceae cyanobacterium MO_167.B52, assembly GCA_030065315.1. Classification (GTDB taxonomy): domain Bacteria; phylum Cyanobacteriota; class Cyanobacteriia; order Cyanobacteriales; family Xenococcaceae; genus JASJCP01. Next base: position 7,101 of record JASJDB010000087.1, read on the forward strand.
CATCAACCAAAAAAGCCTCACCTAAATCCGCATTACTCAGGTTACTGTTGACTAAGTTAGCTTCTTTTAAGATAGTAAAGAGTTCATAGCTATGTTCTGCTCCAATGACTTTAATAGAGCTAAATTTTGTTTTCTCTAAGTTGGCATTGCTCAAATTGGCTTTTTCTAGGTTAGCTCCATTAAGTTGGGCTTTTGTTAGGTCACTATCACTCAGATTAGCATCTTGGAGATTGGTACGGATGAAAGATTCGCCCCTTAAGTCTACATTTCGCAAAATCGCCTGGGCTAAGTTAGCTCTTCTTAAATTAGCTCCTCGCAAATTAGCTCCCTCTAAATTGGCTCCTTCTAAATTGGCTTCCTCTAAATTGGCTCCTATGAGATTAGCATCTTGGAGATCGGCTTGTTGCAAATCAACTCCTCTCAAGTCGCATCCTATACATTCATTAGTTTCTAATAGTTGAGTGAAGAGTTTCGATTTGAGTTTTTGGCTCCTTCTTGTTTCTGGGTGAATCAAAGTGTCGGGGTCTTGACCAATTAATTCCTCTAATCTCTCTTTTAAAGCAAGTTCTTTTTCTGTTTCAATGAAAATTGTCGTGTAGGTGAGGATTCCTGTATCTAAACCTGAACCAGTTTTAAAACCAATGATTATTTCCGAAATTTCCCCTGGGTTAGAAGTAATTGCATTAAGTGCTGCAATCCCTACTATGGCAGTAGGAAGTGGCACAAACATTTTCATCGGGGCTCTATTTCTTTTAGATTGAAGCACATTGACTAGAGCCACATCCTCGACAGGAATAATAACTTCACGGGTTGTGAGCTGTTCATCTAAAATTTCTAGAGGTTCTCCTTGTTCCAGATAAAGAGCTAGTCCGTTCTCTGTAGCATTGACTTTGCATCTGCTGAATTGATTAATTTTAACGGAGATAAAAGAACATCTCGCCTCTTCCCCAGGTCGGTCTTGAAGAGATACGGGTTGTTCAACGTCAAATCCTTGACAAAGAGAATTATAAGGAAATTTAGAGCATAGGCTGTAAAGATCGGTTTCTCGTCCTTTTCCTACTTTTACAATTGTTTCAGCTTTAGCAATGGAACCAGAGCAAAACAATGAAGCAATTGTCAAACTTATCCAAACGCGAGAAAAATTAATCTTCATGTTTTAATTATTCTATTTTTTAAGCTTTATATAATTTACTTTGTCTTATTTTTCAGCAATTATACTGAGTGATCATAATTTTTTCAACTTTCAAACCAAGACAAATCAACTTATATTTATGATTTGAATCATGTCCGTTTTTCCACTACCAAAAACAATTATTATCGTTATGGTATGAGAGCTGCTTCCCCGATCAAGTCAGCTTTATGACCTTTAGTGTCGTACCCATAAAATAATGATGAAACAATCACGAACTGTTGGTCGTTTGTTACTCAGTCTCGCCAGCCTGGTCATTATTATCGCAGCGTTAAAGAGCATATCCCAGTTACTTGGTCCTATTTTGCTCTCTTTGTTTGTGGTTTTGATCGTCTACCCGATTATGCTCTGGCTGGAAAGAAGGGGTATGGCTCGATGGATTGCTTATACTCTGGTTGTTCTAGGTGTGATCGCCGTAGGGACAATATTTATCATCTTCTTGGCCGTATCGTTAACTGAGCTATCGATTACCCTACCCAAGTATGAAGAACTGCTCGATGCCCGACTTGATGGCTTGCAGCAATGGCTTGCCAGTCATAACCTTCGGATAGAAGATGTTCTGGAATTGAACTGGTTTAACCCACAGAACATTTTTCAGCTCCTCTTTTACTTGGTCAGTATATTGCTGGAAACAGTTGCTAATGTTGGGTTAACTTTACTAGTTTTTATCTACATGCTGGCAAGTGCTGGTAATTTTTGGACTCACTTAAGGCGTGAGCTGGCAGCAGATCTACCAATGTTAAAACGCTTTAGCAGCTTTGGTCAAAGCATTCGTATTTACCTAGTCATTAAAAGCTGGTTGGGTGTAATGACCGCAATGTTTCAGGTCATTCTGATGTGGATTTTAGGAATAGACTTTGCAGTATTGTGGGGTGTATTTTCGTTTTTGTTTAATTTTGTCCCTAATATTGGTTTCTACATTGGGCTAATTCCGCCCGTTATCATTGCGGTGATTAAGCTGGGCATCACTAAGACAATTATTCTGATCTTTGGCTATACGCTAATTAACAATTTTTTCGACGTCTTAATTGCTCCCCACTATTTAGGTAAGGGGTTAGATCTATCAATCTTGGTGGGGTTCCTGGGGCTTATCTTTTGGACTTGGATGTTAGGACCGATTGGAGCCTTTCTGGCACTCCCTCTGACCGTGATGGTCAAAAAACTCTTGTTAGAATCCTTGCCAGATACTCAACTGCTTGCTTCATTAATGAGTTCTAACAGTGAAACGGACTCCTGACATCCTCCCAACTCAACCACCAAACTTATCCAACAAGCTTTCACTTATTTGACAGAGGTTCAAATGTCCTTGGGCGTACCGGACACTTGCTTCAAGTCGGGGAACCCGCCCAACGCAGTGTCCTTAATTCGGGAGTGTCCCCCCCTACTCAAATATTCCAATCCTTTGGCCCACAAATTACGGCTGGCGTTTTCATCCCTGTCGAGAATACAACCGCACTCGCAAGCATGAGTTCTCTCGGACCAAGATTTTTTGACAATGGGATGACAAGAGCTACATTCTTGGCTGGTGTATTGGGGTGGAACAGCAATTACAATTTTGCCGAACACTTGTCCGTAGTATTCCAACCACTCAAAAAACTGTCTCCAGCCAGCGTCATTGATGCTTTTGGCAAGACGACGATTCTTGACCATATTGTGCTATGATAACCGACTAAATCAATTTTTTAAGATATCTTAATGTTAACTGTTAATTGCTCGTTAAATGGGCGAATTATATTTTTCTCCCACATTGTAGGCATTTTTTTAAAGCTTGGCGGTCTTACTCTAGCTATTGTACAAATCATCAAATCCTTTGGTGAGGGTTGGACAATGAGCAATCTACAAACATTACTTTTAGGTATTGTACTAGTTGTACTTGGTCTTAAAGCAATTTTAGTTAACTTAATTTCGAGAATTATACTAAGTCGAAGGCAAAAAATAATCAAAATTTGCTTGTTTATTTTTCCGCTTATTTTTACAGTATTACTGCTTTATGTTAAATGGAAATTAGGTTATGAGAGTCGATCCTGGCAACGTATAAACAGCGAGGGGGGATTATTCGAGTACGGAACAAGCATCGCCTATATTTTAACATCTATATTTACTTACCAGATTGGAAAATTTTTCTGGTCTAGAAATGATAAATTTTTGGGTTTTATTTATTTTTTTATGATGGGACTATTTCTTTTTATTGGTTTAGAAGAGATTAGTTATGGGCAACGATTAATCGGTTTTAGCTCGCCAGATTTTTTCAAAGACAATAATATTCAAGGCGAAGTGACATTACACAATCTTTCATTTTTTCATCGAAATTTACTGCATCAAAGCTATATTCTTATTGGATTTTTAGGAAGTTTTAGCTGGCTTTTATTTTTAAAAAAAAGTCGAAATTTTATCAAAAAAGTAAAAAAATATTTAATTCCTCCTTGGTTTATTGCTTCCTTCTTTTTTCCTCCATTGGTCTTTTATATTATTCATGAATATACGAATGGTTTTGGATTTTTTATTTATATAGATCAAGAGTCTTTTGAGTTTATTCTTTCTTTAGGGTTTTTAACCTTTATAATTATTAACTTTTTCAAACAGGTGACTGGAAGAATTATTAAAGAAGAGTTTTAACCCTTAACCCAGAATCTGGTTCAGGACAAGTAGTTATTTATATAAGTAATAAGTAGGTAGATGTAATTAAATATAAAATGGCTGTGACAGGTGTTAGCCCTAAAGGATTCGCTATCGCGTCGTGTTAGGGAAAATTAACTACTCAGGTTTTATAAATAATTTTGCCCAGGTACTTAATTGATTCTGCTCCACCACCCTAAAATCCATCCTAAATTCCATAACTAAAATCGCTATAGCTATTATGTCTACTAGCTTATGGGCACTTTTGGTTACTACTCTTTGGTCTGGAATACTGCCAAAATATTTATCTATTGATTCTTGTAACGACTCTTTTGTCATGTGCTCAAATTCTATAACTTTCGCACTTTTCTGTCATTCCGTTTGATGGGATTACCCTGACTTTTTTAACTTATATCAACTGTTTTTCTTGACTCTCCTTCTGTTAAAATAAATCATTATGCAGTCCAAGCTAAAATTAATACCATCTATATTATTACTTTTATTATGGATAGTAATTGGATTTATTTTAAGAATTACTAATTTAGAATTAAAACCGCCTTGGTCAGATGAATGGGCAACTTTAGTGTTTAGTTTAGGAAATAGTTTCCGTACCATTCCTTTAAATGATATTATTTCGCTGGATAGTTTATTATCACCTCTCCAGTTAAATAAGAATACTAATACTTATGATGTAGTTAATAATTTACTGACAGAAAGTACTCATCCACCTTTATACTTTGTTTTAACTCACTGGTGGTTAAAAATATTTGGCAGCAATGGAGAATTCGTTTCTATTTGGTTAGGTAGATTACTAAGTGCTTTAATCGGAGTATTAACTATTCCTGCTATTTTTAGCTTGAGCTTGCTATTATTCCGTTCTCAAATCATTGCTCATATTACGGCAATTTTAATTACTGTTTCTCCCTGGCATATTTACTTGTCTCAAGAAGCAAGACACTATACTTTAGCGATGTTGTGGATTATGGCTTCTTTGGGTTGTTTGAATTGTGCCATAACTTCTCTTAAGGAACAGAAAACAATTTCTTCTACTATAATTATTGTCTGGATTATTATCAATAGTTGTGGAGTAGCAACCCACTATTTTTTCGGATTAACTCTATTAGCAGAAACTCTAGTTTTATTAGTTTATTGGCTACAAGACTCGCTTAAATATAAAACTAAGATCCTAAAAGCATCATGGCAAAGAATTTATTTAGCAATTATTGGAACATTTATTGGTTGTAGTAGTTGGTTTTTTACTTGGCGCAGTATTCCAGATAATCAACTAACTAGCTGGATATTTACAGATAATTCTTGGTTAGAATTTTATCAACCTATAGCCAGAATTCTGCTATGGCTAATTACGATGTTTGCTTTACTTCCAGTGGAAGGTGTTTCCGATACTATAGCAATTATTTCGGGAGCAATTATCTTACTTGTTTTAGGTTGGATATTTCCCAAAGTAATTAAAGGATTTAAAGCTTATAGTAATAACTTGCAGTTTACTATTGTATCAAGATTTGTAGTGAGCGCGATCGCGTTAATTTTAGCTATTGCCTATATCTCTGGTGCAGACTTAACTATATCTGCGAGATTTCAGTTTATTTATTTCCCAGGAATCATTTTATTAGTTGGTGCTGTTTTAGGTTATCTCTGGCAAAAAGCTCAAGCTAAAAAAACTATTATTACTTTTTTTATTTTAGGATTATGTGGCGGTTTAACAATAATTAATAACTATGGATTTCAAAAAGTAGAACGACCCGATTTAGTTGTACCAATTATTCTAGAAGCTCATAGTAATCTTGCTGAACAAACTCCCGTTATTATTGCTACTCGTCACAAAACCCACGGACAAACCAGAAAAATAATGAATATTGCTTGGCAATTTCAAGAACTACTGAAGCAAAATAAGTTATCTTTTCAACCACAGTTTTTATTGGCGCATCAAATAGGAGAAGACGGAACTCCTAGCAACCAGATTTTACAAGAAAAAATTTCTAATTTATCTCAGCCTTTTCAGTTGTGGTTAATTAATTTCTCAGTCCCAAGATTGTCAGAATATGGCTGTTTAAAAGATCAGCAATATCAAGGGAGAGTTCATGGTTATAAATATAAGTTGTATAATTGCTAAATCAAGAAGGGTCAACTTAATCTTTGTGATTTGAATCATTTCCGTTTTTCCAATACCAAACCCCAATTCTGTTTCAAAGCTTGTACAAAAAACCTGTTGGGTTAGAAATTGATGGCATCTTTAGCAATCCAATTGCCATGAAAACCACTAGGAATCCTCACAGGTAAGTGAATGGTAACAATAGGTTTAGCTTCAAAATTAGCTGGGTCGAGAATGACTAAATCGCTCTTTTGCTTATTCTCGTCAAAGACTAGAGTCATGACATATCCATCTAATTCAGAGTCCCCATTTTTCTGGGGAACAAATACGGCTTCTCCTCCATAAC
>JASJDB010000088.1 GCA_030065315.1 Xenococcaceae cyanobacterium MO_167.B52
ATCTCTTCGTTACTCGCTACCCAATCATCCCAAAAAGGTAACCTCATCTGTCCAGGGCTACGCTTTTTCCTCTCTGTGACACTCAAGACTTTTGGTAATAATTTACTTCCCCAGTGATAGCGTTTTTCTGGCTTCGGTTTAGGTTTATATTTTTGGCAAAAACCCCGATACTTTCTGGCACATTCATCCAGAGACTTACCCAAAGATAGGAAAGCAGGATGCCATTGAGTTATTCCATCATCACTTAGTCGGTCATGGATACCATAGTTAGAGAAGTCATAGAAAAAGCCTTGCTGCATCTTGGCTGCTTTGGGATTAGCATGAATATATCTCAGAGTGTCTTCCATAAATTCTTCTAAAGTAATAGTTTGAAGTTCCCTAAATTCAGTTTGTTTAGAATCTATTTTCTTGAGTCTCTTATAGATACTGTCATAACCATTTTTTCTAGCTAAGGCTCTATAAGCACTCATAGCATCTTTATAAGTTTGAGTGCCTTGTTTCCAACGGTTTAAGACGACTAGAATATCTTTTAAGTTAATTGTTTTATCTTGTGGTAGGTGTTTGTAGAATTTACCATAGGTATCTATCCAGCTTGTTTCATGGCTAGGATGTCCTTTGATTCGTTTTGGTTTACGTCTATCGTTTCTATTCCAAAAATCATCATCTACTATTGCGATCGCGCAGCACCTGCCTTCGGCAGACCATGCAGTGGCAGACTTCGCCTGATCGCATCTCTAAAAGTAAGTAGGTGTAAATAAATATAAAACTTATTAATTATCCTAATAAAATTTTAATAAAATGGAAATAAAGTGAATACATAAGTTAGCCAAACTCTATTAAGCTGATCAACAAATGAAAGCTTAAATTAAGGTTTGAAATTTAGTGCGGTGTGAGAGCGAGAGAAATTGGTTTCTCTTTATTGCGCTAGGTGGTTAGAATCATGTTACAGTCCTTAATTTTCTTAGGTTTTATTATCTTCTTTATTACTTTTTGGTATTGGATATTGTCTAGTGATCAAGACTATAGTCCACCACCTGGTAGAATTTAGTAGTTAGCTATTAACTTTGAAGGTTATTCCTGGAATTAGAGCCGTAAATTTTACTTTAAAGTTTTTTGTTACTCACGATAAATTAAATGCTATTAATTTAGGGGCAGGATAAATTGAACTAAAATACAAGATTTATCCTGATTTGGTACTCTCATCAATCCAATTTAGATAAGACAAAGAACCAAATATCATAGGTAAAGCAATAATTTCGGGAACATCGTAACTATGAAGTAGTTGGATTTTTTCAGCTAATTGAGAAAAAAGATTAAAGCGAGTTTTGATAAATAACTGCCATTCTTGATCATGATTAATTGTTCCAGACCAAGTATAAAAAGAATTTACGGGAGTAATATTGATACAAGCTGCTAGCTTTTCTGTTAGTAAAGCAGTAGCGATATTTTTGCCTTCTTCTTCAGAAGCAACAGTAACCATTACCAAGCAATAAGAAGAAGCATCTTTTGTAATCATAAAATAATTTTGAGTAAACTCTGCTGAATTTTACTTAAGTATAGTCATTTCAATTAAGTTTGAGACAACGTATTTCTACTGTGACAAGTCTTTGAGCAGCGAGAAGTGTTTCATTTTTATTTGAAATGACTATAACTTATAACAGGCAGGAAAATCTATTTTGGGTTCTCTACAGAAAAAATTAACGCTTCAAAAACTAAAAAGATCACAAAAAGTACAAATGCCAGCATTTTTTTGTCTTGTTTTGGTGCAGGAATTATTATTTGTACTGAGAGCATAGTATACGCTGGTTCAGGACATTGTAGTTTAAGACACTTTCTCCACAAAATATTCCAACCAGTTTTTACTTACCGTTGACCTATTCTTGAGAAACCTCTATTTAACTTTTGTTGTTTGTTTGTTTTCCAGAACCGTCAATAAGCTTCTACCATCATTTTGATCACGTCAGGCATCTTATATTTAGCTTGCCAGCCAAATTTGGCTTGAGCTTTACTAGGATTGCCTTTACTGACTGCTAAATCTGTAGGGCGTAAGAGACTAGGATCGGTAATTACATGATCTTGCCAATTTAAACCCACACAGTTAAAAGCCTGAGCTACTAATTCTTCTAAAGAGTAACTCTGTCCCGTAGCTACTACATAATCATCTGCAATATCTTGTTGCAGCATTAAATACATCGCTTCGACATATTCAGCAGCCCAACCCCAGTCTCTTTTGACAGAAATATTCCCTAAGTTCAGTTTTTCCTTACTTCCCTGAGCTATACGACAAGCAGCCGAAACAATCTTTTGAGTTACAAATCTTTGGGGTCTGAGAGGGGATTCATGGTTAAATAGGATACCCGAACAGGCAAAAATATCATAAGCTTCGCGGTAATTTGCCACTTGCCAAAAAGCCGTAGCTTTGGCTACGGCATAGGGACTTCGAGGACGAAAAGGAGTCAATTCATCAGCGGGACAGTCTCCAATATCTCCAAAACATTCACTAGAACCAGCATTATAAAACTTCATTGGCGCACCAATAAAACGAATCACCTCTAAAAAATTGAGTGTCCCTGTAGCAATACTTTCTAGAGTTTCTACTGGTTGGGTAAAAGAAAGCCCTACAGAAGTTTGTCCTGCCAGATTATAAATTTCATCTGGTTCAACTTTAGAAATTACTTGCAAAACACTGCGAAAATCCGTCGGTACAAGGGATTCAACCTTTACTCGTTCCCTAATACCCAACCGTAGTAAATTCCGAAAGGAGGACATTTGAGCATCTCTAGATGTTCCATAGACTTTATAGCCTTTCTCTAACAGTAATTTGGCTAAATAAGACCCGTCTTGACCCGATACACCACAAATTAACGCTGTTTTCATAATTACGCTTTATGTGAACTAGCTGCACCTTTAGCTATTTGATTGAGATTCAAGAACCTAAAAACATAGGCTGAAGATAGGGAATATTTTATAAGGATACGACGATAATATAATTTCCTTCTATTTAAAGAACTGAGAGTATTTTACTACTGATGCTTTTATCAATTGCTGGCTCAATTATATTTTTTGTTTAGATCTAGAACTATATCGCAAGATATTTTTGTACTAATAAAATGGGAAAAAAGTCACAAAAAATTTAGCGGTGGGCTACAGCGCGAATAAAAATTTACTCGTTTATCATCACCATAAGTACAAGAGAGCCTAAAAATTTGTAACATAATATGTTAGGTTATAAATAAAGATACTGTGAAAATTAATAACAATGAATTTTAGTATTTATCTCAAAGATGAATTAGTTATTCAGTTAGAAGCTATTGCCAAGCGAGAAAAGGTGTCTCGCAATAATCTTATTAATCAGGCAGTAGAACATTTCATCAAAGAACATGAAGCGAGTCATTGGGGTGAAGAGATTTTAAACTGGGAAGGTTGTCCTGAATTTGAACTTCCCAAAAATGACGAGCTAATTCCACCTTCTGAAGAGATTTTTTAATGATTTATCTGCTAGATACTTGTACTCTTTCTGATTATTTGAAAAAAGAATCAAATACGATTAAAAGATTTCATAGAACAAAACCTCACGATATTTGTCTTTCTAGCATAACTATTTTTGAAATTGACTACGGATTACAATTAAAACCTAGTTTAATAACAAAGATTAATCCTCAATTGCAAGCAATTTATCAAAAAGTCAAAATCATTAATTTTTCTCCTATTGAAGCTGAAGAAGCAGCAAGTATTAGAAGTGATTTAAAAGAAGCTGGAACACCTATTGGTTACTACGATCTTTTAATTGCAGCTACAGCAAAAGCTCATCATTTAATTCTGGTAACTAACAACACTAAAGAATTTTCCAGAATTAAAGATTTACAGTTAGAAAATTGGCGATTATAATTATTATTTTATAAATATGCGATCGCGAAAATTCCAGTTAATCATAAATTAAATATTTTTTTTAGTTTTCACAAGATTCTATTTTAGTAATTTAAAAGAAATTAACCGATAAATCTAATGGAATGAAAGCTAGCGAAGTTATCAAAAGATATAAAGCAGGAGAAAGAAATTTTCAAGGTGTAAATCTTCGAGGTCAATCTTTTAGAGGGGAAAATCTTTCAGGCGCAGACTTTTCAGGAGCAGATTTTACTAATGCCAAAATTCAAGGTACTAAATTTACTAAAGCAAATCTCATAAAAGCCAATTTTACTGGTGCAAAATGCGGACGAACTATATGTTCACCAATTCTTTGGTTTTTGCTAATTGGATTCTTCTATATTTTTTTCAATTCACTTTTAATAGTTGCTATTAGGAATTTTTCACGATTATTGGATTTTGGTGTTCCTTTAGTTAATTGGCTTAGTCTAGTATTGTGGTTTTTTGCATTCTTTATAGCGAGTTTTATAGGTCTTAAAAAAATCGACAAAATTTTAGTAAAAGAAACAGAAAATTCTGGAGCTTTAGTAATGCTCTTTAGTTCTGTAGGTGCAGGAACAATAATAATATCAATTATTTTAGGAATTATAGATTCTTTTACTTCCTATACTTTGCAATCAGATATTGAGGAGACTCTGTTGCTTTATGGAACAGTTTTTGGCTCATTGATAATATTATTAATAGCAATATCATCAATTATTATCAAATTTGTCCAAGAAATATTACCTGAAAAAATCATAATTTTTATACTACTAGCCATAACTGCGATGATAATTGCTTTAGTAGCAAAGATAATCGTAATAGCAATAATTCCATTAATTGTATCTGGAATAATATTGCTAACAACAATCTACCTGGGATGGAATACAGCTAAAGATACGAAAAGAGAATCTTGGTTGCGTTTTTTTGCTGTTGCGGTATCTTCTTGGGATGGTACAAGTTTTTATAAAGCTGACTTAACTGATGCGATTTTTACTGAAGCAAAACTTAAGAATGCTGATTTTAGAAAAGCAAATCTCACTCGTGTTTGTTGGTTTAACGCCCAGATGTTAAATCAAGCACGTATTGAAAATACTTATCTCGATAATTTATCATTATTGCAAGTGCTAACAATTGGTGAAGGACAAGATACAAACTTTGATTTCCAAGACTTACAAGGTATTAATTTTCAACAGCTTAATTTATCCAAGGCTAGTTTTATTAAAGCAGATTTAAGTGGAGCAGACTTAACTGGAGCAACTCTCACAGGTGCTTGTATTGAAGATTGGCGTATTAATAATAAAACCAATCTAAAGGATGTAATTTGTGATTATGTATATTTGAAAGACAACGATGATGAGAGGATTCCTTATGATAAAAACAGAAAATTTAAACCAGGAGAGTTTGCTAAATATGTAGAAAAAGCTTTGAACACAGTGGATTTAATTTTTACCGATGGTATTGATTGGAATGCTTTTTTAACATCATTCAAAAATATGCAAGATCAATACGGTACTGATGAAATAGGAATTCAAGCAATTGAGAAAAAGCCTTCAGGTGCTTTTGTAATTCGTGTAGAAGTTCCTCCCGATATAAATAAAGCAGAAATAGAAAAGAATATTAAAGTAGAATACGAAATTAAACTAGCTGAGTTAGAAAAATATTATAAACAAGAATTAGATTTAAAAGATAGAGATATAGAATACTTTAAAGCAGCTAATATAGATTTGCGAGAAATTGCAAAATCTCAAGCTAAAAAAGAGCCAACTAAATGTATCTATATAATAGATACATACTACGAACAAAAAGGAGAAAATAATACAGTGTCAGATATTACTCAAACTCATTCTGGTTCAGGTGATAATGTTGCAGGAAATAAAAATATCACTAACAACTACAATCATCAGGATTTAATGCAAGCAGCTAGAGAAATTCACCAACTCTTAGAACAACTATCAAAAACTTATCCAATAACTGAGACTGAAGGAGAAATTATAGTTGCTGGTAAAGCAAAGGATCAAATTGAAAATAATCCAACACTAAAAGCTAAAACAATTAATGCTCTTAAAAGTGCAGGAAAACAAGCTTTTCAAGAAGCAATCGATCATCCATTAGCTAGTATTTTGATGTCATTTATTGATGGATGGCAAGATGCAGAATAAAACTTGTTGAATTTGAGACAAGATATTATTTGACAGTAATAACTTGAAGTTTTGAGATATTTTGAAAATCTTTGGCATTGTTAGTAACCAAGGGTAAACTATGGCGTATTGCTGTAGCAGCTATCCAAGCATCTTGTGGAGAAATGGCTTTTCCTATTGCTTGTCTTTCAGCCCTTAAATTGCCCCAAATACGACAGACTTTTATATCAACAGTAATAATTAGATAATTTTCTAAAGATTTTTCTAAGTCAGCAATTCTTGATTGTCCCCAGTTACGAACAGCAGCCCATTGAAATAACTCTGCAACCGTCATAAAAGATAATGCTAATCTATTTCCTTGCACTATGGATGCGTATTTATTTGCTCTGCTATCGCCTTTAAGGAAAAAAGAAACTACATCTGTATCTAGAAGAAAAATATTCATTCATTTACTTATAAACTATTGAGATTTTCTTTGTTCTCTTAGAAAAGATAAAAACTCTTCTATCGAATCTTCTCCCCAATAATCTCCTACTAAAGTGCTAATATCCTTAAAAATTGGTGTTTTTTGTCTGCTTATCAAATCATCTAGAGAAGTCTCTTGCCAAAAAAGCTTGTTTTGCTTTTCTAAGTAGTCAGATTTGCTAACAGTTGCAGATAAAATTTGCAGCAGTTGATGTTGTTCTTCAAGAGAAAGAGATTGAATATTTTTAATTGCTTGTTGCAGTTGTGGAGTCATAATATTATTTCGATCCTAGTTAAATTTTAATCTTGATCCTAATTGACTAATATAACTAAGGCTAGTAAGAGAGAAACCAACAACTAACAACTAACCACTAACTACTAACCACTGATCACATTTACTCAATCCAATTTTTAGCTCTTTCTACGGCTCTTTTCCAAGTCCCATAATTAGCCTGTGCGCTACTCGCCCCTTCTTCTGGAGAAAATATTCGATCTACTCCGCGACTCGCTACTAAATCTTGATAATTATCCCAAAATCCTACAGTTAAACCCGCACCAAAAGCAGCACCTTGGGCGGTAGCATCCAGAATTACAGGACGTTCGATCTCAATTCCTAAAGCATCCGCTTGAAACTGCATTAAAAAATTGTTTTGGGTTGCTCCACCATCTACCTTTAATAAAGATACTGGCTTTTCACTATCTTGGTTGACTGCTTCTACTACTTCTTTTACTTGATAGGCTATAGCTTCTAAGACGGCTCTCACCATATGCTCTCTTTTTACGCCTGCGGTAAGTCCTAGAAATGCCCCACGAGCATTCATATCCCAGTGAGGCGCACCCAACCCACTGAGAGCAGGTACAAAATAAGCTCCGTTAGTATTAGGTACTGAGGTTGCTAAGGTTTCGGTTTCTGCTGCACTACTAATTAGTTTTAATCCATCTCTTAACCACTGAATCGATGCCCCTGTAGTGAAGATTGCACCTTCTAAAGCATAGTTAGTTTGTTTAGGAGTACTCCAAGCAACGGTAGAAAGTAGTTTTTCATTGGAACGAGTTACCTGTGTTCCTGTTTGAGCCACCAGGAAACATCCTGTACCATAAGTACATTTTAGCAGTCCAGCGCGATCGCATCCATGAGCAAATAGGGCTGCTTGTTGATCACCAAATAAAGCGGAAATAGGAATTTCTGCTCCCATTACTTCAGCATCGGTTGTGCCGAATAAACTCATACTAGGCTGAATTTTGGGCATGATATGGGTGGGAATACCGAATAAATCTAATAAAGACTCATCCCAGTCTCCTGTATCCAAATTCATCAGCATAGTGCGACTAGCATTACTGATATCTGTAGCGTGAACTTTGCCTGGGGTTAAGTTCCACAATGCCCAAGTATCTATCGTTCCAGCTATGACATTAGCCCAATTTGTTTCAGGTTTATTTTGTTTTACCCAATTAATGAGCCACTGTAGTTTAGTAGCAGAGAAATAAGCATCTAAAACTAAGCCTGTTTTTTGCTGTATGCTCTCAGCTTTTCCCTCTTGACGTAAATCATTACAAATATTGGCAGTGCGTCGATCTTGCCAGACAATAGCTTTGTGTAGAGGCTGCCCTGTAGTTTTATCCCACAAGAGGCAAGTTTCCCTTTGTACTGTAAGACCGATCGCTGCTATATCATGAGGATTGGTATTAGTTTTGGCAATAACTTGTTTAATACAACTAAGAGTATCTCTCCAGATTTCTCTAGCATCATGTTCTAACCATCCTGGTTGGGGATAGTATTGAGTTAATTCCTGATAGGTTTGCTCGACGATATTTCCTTGTCGATTAAATAAAATAGCGCGATTTCCCGTTGTACCTAAGTCGAGAGCCAAAACATATCGATCGCTCATGATTTTATGGAAAATAATAATTCTGCTGCCTAGCCTAGACTTATCAGAAAAACAGTAAATTACACTTCTTTATTAGCTTTTTTTAACTTTGTTCAACAATTAGCAATTACCGACTAATTAATTAACCACAAATTTTTTTCTTCAAAACAGCGATACTTATTCCCTGTGCTAGAATCAGCATTACATAGGGCAAGCAGCAGGTGATGGATAAAGGTCATGTTTGAACGCTTCACAGAAAAAGCCATTAAGGTGATTATGTTAGCCCAGGAGGAAGCACGCCGTCTGGGACATAACTTCGTTGGCACAGAGCAAATTCTTCTCGGCTTAATTGGCGAAGGAACTGGAGTCGCAGCCAAGGTACTCAAATCAATGGGAGTTAATCTCAAAGATGCTCGTATTGAAGTTGAGAAAATCATTGGTCGTGGTTCTGGTTTTGTGGCAGTGGAAATTCCTTTCACGCCCAGAGCCAAGCGAGTACTAGAACTATCTTTAGAAGAAGCTCGCCAATTAGGACACAATTATATAGGAACAGAACACTTACTTCTAGGTTTAATCCGAGAAGGGGAAGGGGTAGCTGCCAGAGTTCTGGAAAATCTCGGAGTAGATTTATCTAAAGTTCGCACTCAAGTGATTAGAATGCTTGGAGAAACTGCCGAAGTTGCAGCAGGTTCAAGCTCTCCTGGTCGCAATAAGACTCCTACTTTAGACGAATTTGGCTCAAACCTGACTCAACTAGCAGTAGAAAGCAAACTCGATCCTGTTGTTGGTAGACAAAAAGAGATTGAGCGAGTAATTCAAATTCTGGGTCGTAGAACCAAAAATAATCCCGTTCTCATCGGTGAACCAGGAGTTGGTAAAACTGCGATTGCAGAAGGATTAGCACAGCGCATCGCTAATAAAGATATCCCCGATATCCTAGAGGAAAAGAGAGTTGTCACTCTCGATATTGGTTTACTGGTAGCAGGAACTAAATATCGCGGTGAATTTGAGGAACGACTCAAAAAGATTATGGACGAAATTCGTCAGGCGGGTAATGTGATTCTCGTCATTGATGAAGTTCATACTCTCATTGGTGCTGGTGCTGCTGAGGGGGCAATTGATGCTGCCAATATCCTCAAACCTGCTTTAGCTCGTGGGGAATTGCAATGTATTGGTGCAACTACCCTAGATGAATATCGCAAGCACATCGAACGAGACGCAGCTTTAGAAAGACGTTTCCAACCAGTAATGGTAGGTGAACCTTCTGTAGAAGAAACCATTGAAATTCTCTATGGTTTAAGGGAACGTTACGAACAACATCATAAACTCAAGATCTTAGATGAAGCTCTGGAAGCAGCAGCTAAATTATCTGATCGTTATATCAGCGATCGCTATTTACCAGATAAAGCGATTGATTTAATCGATGAAGCTGGCTCCAGAGTCCGTTTAATCAATTCCCAACTCCCTCCAGAAGCTAAGGAGTTAGATAAAGAATTACGGGATGTTCTCAAGCAAAAAGACGATGCGGTACGTTCTCAAGAATTTGACAAAGCTGGAGAACTACGTGATCGTGAAATGGCAATTAAGGAGCAAATTCGCTCCATTGCTGCTGCTAAGAAAACCGACGGACAGAGTGATGGTTCTTCCTCTGTAGATGCAGAAGAAATTGCCCACATCGTAGCTTCTTGGACTGGCGTACCAGTTAATAAGATTACGGAAACTGAGTCCGAAAAACTGTTACATATGGAGGATACACTCCATCAACGGATTATCGGTCAGGAAGACGCAGTTAAAGCAGTTTCCCGTGCCATTCGTCGGGCTAGAGTGGGACTGAAAAACCCCAATCGTCCCATTGCCAGTTTTGTCTTCTCTGGTCCCACTGGGGTAGGTAAAACTGAGTTAACTAAAGCTCTCGCTACCTATTTCTTCGGTTCAGAAGATGCCATGATTCGTTTGGATATGTCCGAATACATGGAACGCCATACAGTTTCTAAACTAATTGGTTCTCCTCCTGGATATGTCGGATATAACGAAGGTGGTCAACTAACAGAAGCAGTGCGCCGTCGTCCTTACACAGTTGTGTTATTCGACGAGATCGAAAAAGCCCACCCCGATATCTTCAATATGCTTTTACAGATTTTAGAAGATGGTCGCTTAACTGATGCCAAAGGTAGAACAGTAGATTTCAAAAATACTCTACTAATTCTTACTTCTAATATTGGTTCTAAGGTTATTGAAAAAGGTGGTGGTGGACTCGGATTTGAGTTTGAAGAAAATGCTGGAGAAGCGCAATACAATCGCATTAAATCTCTAGTTAATGAAGAACTGAAAAACTACTTCCGTCCTGAATTCCTCAACCGTTTAGACGAAATCATTGTCTTCCGTCAGTTAAACAAAGACGAAGTCAAAGAGATTGCCGAAATCCTGCTCAAAGAAGTCTTTGTCCGTCTTACAGAACAAGAAATTGCTTTGGAAGTTACCGACAAATTCAAAGACCGTTTGATCGAGGAAGGATTTAACCCTGCTTATGGAGCCCGTCCTCTACGCAGAGCTATCATGCGTCTGTTAGAAGATGTTTTGGCGGAAGAAATCCTCTCTGGTCGTTTAGGAGAAGGAGACACTGCTGTAGTTGATGTTGATGAGGAAGGAAAAGTTAAGGTCTTACCTCAACTCAAAAAACAAGAACTACTACCTTCTTCTTAAAACATTAAGCATCAAGTACAGGATTTAGATCAATAATCCTGACAAAAATATAGGTAGGGTGGGCATTGCTCACCCTACCTTGTTTTATTTGAACATTTAAAGATTAACCAGATCTGTAACCATTTTTTCTTCCTCTCCTTTTTGCCATTTAGCTACTATATTTAAGCCCCCCTCAAGAAACAGTTTGCTACAACCCCGACGTTGAATTTTTCCACTAGAAGTTTTAGGAATACTACCAGTTTTAAGTAGAGCGATCGCATACACTTCTACTTCATGTTTTTCTCCAACAGATTCACAAATAGCTGTCACAATTTCTGACATATCAAGAGAACGTAAATAACTCCTTTCTACTTCTTGTACAACAACTAATCTTTCTGCCCCTTTTTGATCTATAGCAAAGGCTGCCCCTGCATTATTTCTTAATGCTGAATGGGCTTTTTGTACCGTATCTTCCACATGATGGGGATAACAATATCTTCCCCAAAAAATCATTACTTCTTTTAATCTTCCCGTAATAAATAATTCTCCCTTATCTAAAAATCCTAAATCTCCAGTGCGTAAATATTTTACTGTTTTATTATCTTTCAAATATCCTTCAAAAGTCTCTTTAGTTGCTTCTAATTGCTTCCAATAACCTTTGCCAATTCCTTTACCTGAAACCCATATTTCTCCTACTTCATCTGATTCACATTCGGTTAAACTTTCAGGATTGACAATAATTACTTCTGTATCTAACCAAGTTCTGCCACAACCAACAATAGCTTTACTAATATTGTTTTCTGGTGACACTTCTACCACTTTATTTTGTGCTAAAGCAAAACTATCTAAGTGCTTAATAATAGGAGGCTTTTCTTGTAATCCTCCTGTGATAAATAATGTCGCTTCTGCCATTCCATAACAAGGATAAAAAGCCGACTGATTAAAACCACAACTAGCAAAAATATGGGAGAACCTAGCAATAGTTTCGGCTCGTACAGTTTCCGCTCCTGAGAATGCCACTTTCCAGCTACTCAAATCCAAATTAGCCAACTTTTCAGGAGTTGCTTTCAAACACAATAAATCATAAGCAAAATTAGGTCCTCCGCTGGTAGTTGCTTGATAATGATTAATTGCTTTTAACCATTCAAAAGGCTGTTGTGCTACAAAAACGGGAGACATTAAAATACTAGGAGTACCAAGATAAAGGGGTTGTAAAACATTACCAATCAATCCCATATCATGAAACATCGGCAACCAACCTACAACTATAGCCGACTCATCATGAGCAAAGCTTTGGCGAATTGTTTCCTCATTATGCAAAATATTACTATGAGTTACCATAACTCCTTTTGGTGTTCCTGTTGAACCAGAAGTATATTGTAAGAAAGCTATAGTATCAGAACTTATTTTTGGTTCCTTCCAGCTTTTACTTAAAGTTAAATCGACTTGGTCTGTAGAGATACGTTTAAAATATTTAAACTTAGGATTTATATCTTTACTTTTAGGGAGTTCTTGTTCAAGAAGATCTAGAAAATTTCTGGTAGTTAATAATACAGTAGCTTCTGATAGTTTAACCCGTTCCGTCAGTTCTACAATGGCATTTTTACGACGAGGAGGATTCTTGGTAACTGCGATCACCCCAGCATAGAGACAGCCCATAAAAGCTGCAATAAATTCCAAACCAGCATCATAGGGATATACCAATAAAGCCCTTGCACCTGGCTTAACCATAGCTTGTAATTGAGATGCAATAGCCCTAGCTTGAATGTCTAATTGCTGATAAGTCAGATTTCCTTTTTCCGTTGTGCCATCTTGAAGAAATCTATAAGCAATATCTTGAGGTTGAGCGATTGCTCTTTTTTTAAGCAGTTCTATTAAATTAGAATATTGATTCATTACTAAAAAAAATTAGAATATGGAACTTATATTACCGAAAATCATTCAAAATAATGAGCAATCTATAATGATGCTTCTAAATTATCGCTTATTATAAATTACTTAATTCATTATGTTCGGTGCTAACCTTCTTAATCATATTTTTCATCAATCTTCCACTCGTATACTAAATGTTAGCATTTTAGCCATTTTAGGAATTATGCTAGGAATTACGCCCCAATTTTCCTTCAAATCCTACAATTTTACTTTTGATTCCTCTGCCTATGCTAGAAATTATACTCGACAAGAAATGGTAAATTATGCCAGGGCTGGTTGGCAAATTGAATTACTCAGAAGAAGAACTTACAAAAAAATAAAACAACAAACTAATCGCAGACCACCAAATATTGTTTGTAATCGCCCTGCAACTATAGACCAATTACCTCAGAATATTCGTGGAATTGCTAGGAACTACTGTTACGAAACTACCAATATTATCCGCAATAA
>JASJDB010000089.1 GCA_030065315.1 Xenococcaceae cyanobacterium MO_167.B52
AGAGTGGCAGGTGCGCCATAAATTAAAGCATTATAATAATCTCGACCAGACTGGAGTACTTCTGGCTCTGCTTTCAACAGAGCAAAACCCATTTCCCTTAGTGGCTGCTGCAATAGCAAGATAATTATCCCAATAGCCAGAGCGATCGCACTATTACGCAATAAAATCAGAATAACTTGCTCCGATTCTTCTCTACCTCTGGCTTGAGCGGTCAGTCCAGTCGTTCCCATTCGCAGAAAACCAAAAGTCCAATAAATATAGTTAAATAAAACTGTCGCGATCGCTACTCCCGCCAAATAACGAATTTCTCTTAAATGTCCCAGAAACGCAGTATCGACTAAACTAGCCAATGGAATCATTAAATTAGACAAAATATTGACTACTGCCAAACCCCAGAAACGAGACTGACAATAAAATTGTTGAGAATAATTGTTATTCAAAATTTTTATAAAATATTTGTAACTTGAGAAAATTATTATTAGATTTGTATATTTAAACGCCCTTTAAAAAATCGTTTTAAAAACGAAGTAAGAGGAGAATTATCATTATTTGGAGTATCAATTAATTTCATCAAATTCTGATTTTTTTGCTGAAGACGAGCATAGGCATTAAGTAGTTTTTTATGTTCTTCTCTTAAATCATCGTACTCATTTTGAATTTTGGTATTACTGACTTCAAAAGAAACTAAAGAAGGAGATTGAAGTTTCTGTTCTAGTTTTCTATTTTCTTCCAAAGCTTCTAAATAGTAGGTGAATTGGTCTACAGCTATCTGTTGGGCTTGTTCAGGATTGTTTTTGAGATGCAGTTTAAGACGAGCAATATCAAACTGAGCGTGTAATGGTAAAGAAGTCTGGCACATGAGCTGAAGTCCTAGGATTATTTTAATAATTAAAAGTAAGTGTGTGAGAGAGTTAAGAAATTAAATTTAAGTCAAATACTTTAGTACTATAATATTAGTATCAGTTATTGAATAAAAAATCAAGTAGGATTGCTCTTATTTGTAAATATACTTAATTGATGTCATTTTGATTTTTGATTTTAGATTTGGGATTTTGGATTTTCCCCTGCTTGAAAGACAGGGGCTTGCAGATTTTAGATTAATGATTTTACGATTTTTCAATTGGGGATTTTCCCTTGCTTGAAAGTCAGGGGCTTGTTTTTAATCCAAAATCGGCAATCCAAAATCCCAAATGGTTTTGTCACAACTCATCACTAGCAGCTAGTTTAAATCTAAAGCAAAGAAAACAACTATTTATCGAAATGCAATCTTCCGCTCAAACAAGAACAATGATATTTTAACTTTAGCTGGTGACGATTGGCAGTCTCCTAGAGAATTGTGGGGTACTAGTACGTCAAGATTGTTTTGATGGATAAGTGTCATTAAAATTTCTCCCTTGTCTGCCTTTTCCGCCTTGTTATCCGAAGGTGTATCCTTTAGGACTCCCTTGTCTTGTCTGAACCCATCATTTCAAAATCGACAGAACAGTACTTCACGTCTGCATCCCATCCACCCTTTTACAACCGCCTCAGAAAACCAAAAAGAAGACTTACTGGCTTTTGCTGCTGTGAAGTTACCTAAAAATCAGCTTTTTTGAACCATACCCTTTTTTTACAATCTTTTGTCGATTTTACAACATTTGTTGATAGATATTTAGACTAACTATCAATACCATAGGACTTGTACTATACGACTTGTAAGCACGGAGTGAGTAATATGGTTTTCTCTGAATTAGCTACAGATGGTTAACACGGAGACACGTAAAACATAGGAGGATTTATCCATATGTAGCCTTTATTTATTTAAAGAAGTAGTGTAAATCCTAGTTACAGTAGCATTTTTTATTCCGGAGTGAAATTATATATGTCTATCCAAGCCTTAAATCAGTCAAAGTCAACATTAAGACAATCTCAAAGTTCTCAAGCCATAACGACAGAAGAAATAGTTCTGGAAATCCAAAACTCTTATCAAGTCGATATGGAGCGTCTACTTAAGTCTCTTGCTGAAGTCAAATACGGACTCAATAGTCAACGGCAGTTAACGGTCAGAGAAAAAGAGATATTTTGTCTTACTTGTAATAGCATCTACTCAGCTTTAGAAAAAAGTTTTATTAGAGAGTATAGGAGGAGAATTACCCTAGAAGAGATTAACGCTTATATTGAAATTCTTAATCATCCAGATATTAATCTAAATAATAGAAGTTCGGCAACTAAATATCGCAATAGTTTACGGCAAGAAATTGCTCAAGCTTCTTCGGAAGCTATTAAAAATGAGCTAAATATCAAGTTAAGAATTGCTACTGTTAGTGTCAAAGTTTTCGATGATAGAACTTCATGGTCAAAATTAAAAAATGAGTTAATTCATCCTGTTCTAAATTTAGATCAAGATACTCAAATTACACCGTCAATGATCATGACTATGTTTAGGTATAAATATCCTTTAACTTAAAATAAATAATAGCTTATGCTCAATCAACAGGATTTTCTGGCGATCGTAAAATTCCACAACTTAATGCCAGAGATTCAACTTAAAGACTTTCTCCAATCCCAGGGTTTAATTGAAACTGATCTAAGTAAAGGAGAAATAAAAGTTTTATCTTTTCAAGGGGATGAATTAGACTTGTCCTTTAAAAAAGCCGGGTTAAAATCAGAAATGATTAGTCAATACTTAACATTAATTGATATTGGTCTCGCTCCAGAAAGTAAACAACAAAACCTTCATTTACTACCAATTACTTACAAGTATAAAACATCAGCAACTGCTGTAAAAAATATCCCGCAAAACTAAAATTTTACTAACTCTCTCCAAGGAAAATAATTATGTTTGATTTAACCAGAGAATATCTCAAAAAACTAGGCTTACCTGAAGAAGATAAAAATAATTTACCTTCCTCCGAGCTAACCTTTCCTGATGGGGCGAACTATCGGATTGAGATACCTACTGTTAATAGCTTTGAAGCAGCTAAAGCCTTACTTCAAGAAGCAGAATTATTAGGAATTACGATCAATCGACTCACTGAAACTTATGGAATTTTTCGCCATACTCGTCTAGAGATACAAGACTGGGTTAATCTTTGTCGAGACTATGGCTGTCAACTAATTATGTCCCCTGGTCCCCGTGCTACTTACGATACCAGTGCTACGGTACAATCATCCCAGGGTATGCGTATTGGCTATCGACTACGAGGAGTTGAACAATTAATTCGTGCCGTGGAAGATATCAAAAGAGGTGTCGAGCTAGGAGTAAAAGGCTTCTTGGTTTATGACGAAGGTATGTTATGGCTAGTAAACAAAATGCGCGAGGATAGAGAACTACCCCCTAATATTACTTTTAAAGTCTCTGCCCACTGTGGTAACGCCAACCCTATTTCAGTAAAACTGATGGCAGAACAAGGTGCTGATAGTGTCAATCCTGTTAGAGACTTACAGTTACCTATGATTGCAGCAATTCGTTCAGCAGTGTCGATTCCTCTTGACTGTCATACAGATAACCCTGCTGCTTCTGGTGGTTTTATTCGTACCTATGAAGCCCCTGAAATAGTTCGTATTGCTTCTCCTGTCTATCTCAAAACAGGCAATTCCGCTATTAGTTGTCATGGTAAAATAATCTCCCCTGAAGATGGCAGAAACATGGCTAGACAGGCATCAATTGTAGTGGAGATGGTTCAACGGTATTTCCCAGAGGCATTGCAATCGGAACGTCAGACTAGCTTTAATTATCAATCTCTATCTATGGCACAAGCAGCAATAGCTCAAGCAGTAGGGAGCTAATAATGATACTAAATCCTGTGGACAAATATGGTGTTAACCGTAGGGAATTAAAATTCTCCCCCTCCCCCTGTCTCCTAGTCTCCGTGTCAGCCTTAAAACTACACTTTACGAATCGGATTTAGTATGAGAGCTGTCTCTGTTAAGAAAAATGCTCAGAGCAGGGCTTTTCTCTGGACATTTTTAAGCGGGAGTATCATTTGGTTTTTACCCACACCTTCAGGTATTGAAGAACAAGCCTGGCATTTACTTGCTATCTTCATTGCTACTATTGTTGGTTTTATTACCAAACCGATCCCCATGGGTGCTGTAGCTTTAATAGCACTAGTGACTTTGGTAATGACCAAAACTTTAACACTGGCGCAAGGATTGAGTGGTTTTAGTCATCCTACTTCCTGGCTGACATTCAGTTCTTTTCTAATAGCCAGAGGTTTTATTAAAACTGGTTTAGCGTCTCGTCTAGCTTATCTTTTTATTAGAATTTTAGGTCAGAATACTCTACTCCTCAGTTATGGTCTATTGGCTACTGATTTAGTTTTAGCCCCAGGTATGCCTAGTGGTAATGCCAGAGCAGGAGGAGTAATCTTTCCTTTAGTCAAGTCTTTGGCTCAAATTTACCAAAGTGAACCCCATGATGGTTCTGCCAGGCGGATTGGTAGCTTTTTGATGCTTACTTCTTTTCAAGGGACTCAAATTACTACAGCTTTATTTTTTACTGCCATGGTTGCCAATCCTTTAATGGCAGGGTTAGCGGGAACCATAGCAGGAGTGGAGATCACCTGGTTTAGTTGGGCTTTGGCTGCTCTTGTCCCTGGGGTAATCAGTCTATTGATTATGCCATTAATTATTTATTATTTATATCCTCCGCGGATTAAACGTACTCCCAAAGCTAAAAAGCTAGCTCAAAATAAGCTAGCTCAGATGGGGAAAATTAGTAATCCAGAATGGTGTATGGCATTGACTTTTTTCTTGTTATTACTGTTATGGATTTTTGGTGATTCTCTAGGGGGAATTAAGAGTGCTACTACTGCTTTATTAGGTGTTGCCCTTTTGGTAGTTACTCAGGTTTTGAGTTGGGAAGAAATTACTGCTGAAAAAAAAGCTTGGAATATTTTGCTTTGGTTCTCTATCTTACTGATGATGGCTTCGTTCCTCAATGAATTTGGCTTAGTTAACTTTGTCAGCGAACAGATCCAAGGCTTTATTGATAGTTTTTCTTGGCAACTAGCTTTTTCTGTATTGAGTATAGTTTATTTTTACAATGGTTATTTCTTTGCCAGTAAAGCAGCAAGAGCCAGCGCGATGTATGCCCCCTTTCTCTCTGTTGCCCTAGCGGTTGGAACACCACCAGTATATGCAGCACTAGTACTAGCCTTTTTACTCAATTTATCTGGGTGCTTAACTCATTACGGAACTGCCGTTGCTCCGATCTATTTTGGCTCTGGATATGTTGATATTCGAGTTTGGTGGAAGATTGGTTTTATCTTGAGTGTAGTCTATCTCCCCATTTGGCTGGGTATTGGGGGAGTTTGGTGGCGCATTTTAGGTTTAATTTAATCATTATTTTAAATAATTGAAATCATAACCAGTTCTTGATTTTGTTCCAGGTTCTACTCTAATTAAGACACCTCGGGAAATACGATCCCCACTTTGCATGAAGTGAATTGGTTCTGATGCCCCTTGGGAAGTGAATTCTGGACTCTGGAAAATTTCTTTTAGCTGTTGGCGATTGTCAGTTTGTTGTAAACCTTGAAGAATTACTTGAGTAGCATCATAAGCCATTGCAGTTCGCCAACTTCCTACTCCCTTCCAGAGTTCTCTAGCATTGGTGACAAAAGTGCTATCGTCATTAGCTTTAGGATACCAAGCTACGGGCAAAACTAGACCATTAACACTTACTTGACCCTCTTTTAGAGTAGTAAAACTAAACATAGTATGGCTGCCAAATAGAGACAATTGTTGTTGGTTGGCTCTTGCTAGTTCTATGGCTTGATTCAAGTAGCGTAATGATGGTGCTAATAGTAAGGAGTCTGCACCATTACTGATAATTCGATCAAGCATTGTAGAGGGATTAAAATCAGGTGCGGAAAAGTTGCATTCTACTGTATTAATTATTCCTCCGTAATTGTAAACTGCCCAAGTCAAATCACTTTTGAAAGAAACGGTAGCTTTGGCTTTTTTGTCATTACATACCGCAAGATTAGTTTTACGAGCGTCATTAACTATATATTCCGCTATTTTATCTGCTAAATCTCTGGTACTAGGAGTACTACGATAGATATAGTCCCCCGCTTCTGTGAGAGATTTAGCTGAACTGGTGGGGGTAATCATCACCAGTTCTCCCTCCTGATAAATTGGAGCAGCAGCTATGGAAGCATTACTGGCATTATGTCCTACTACTGCCATGATTTCAGGGTTTCTGACGAATTTAATCGCAATTTTTTTGGCTAGTTCTGGATTATTGTTATCATTGGCAATAACTACCTTAAGCAATCTACCTTGGTCTTCCTGTTTAGAGTTAAATTCGTTTTGGGCTTGAGCTACACCCCGTAGAATTTCTTGAGCAACACTTAAGTTCCTGCCGATGGGAACACTTACAGCAATCGTTAGTTCATTGCCTCTAGCCGAAGCTTTACTGTTGTTTAAATAAATTAGTGCTTCTGGATCGTTAGAGTAATCTTTTAAGGATTGTGTGAATTTTAATTCAGCCTCTTTGTAGTTTTTATTTTGATAAGCTTTGGCTGCTTCGATTTTGTCAATTCCACCATCTGCTGTAATCAGGATTTGATTTCCTTGACTCAAAAATTCTTGCGATTGTTGTTCAGTATCTGATGATACAGCTTTAGATTTATCATCTTTAAGCTGATCAACATTCATATATCTTAGTTGTTCCTGGTTAAACAGTTTTTCTTGCATAAAATATACAAATGCCAAAAATACAACTCCCAGGATAGAAAATAGTAAGATAACAGTTATTTTATTATTTTTAACTCTTCGATTTGACATAGGACAATGTTTTGTATGAATTACTCTTACGGTTTATTAAATTCTATTACTGTGAGAAAATCAATAATAAATATGATTGTGAAAGCTATTTAATGTAAGAAAAGATTGATCTGAGTATAATTTTATTGTTTTAAATTAAGCATTTAAGTTTAACAGTTTCATAATCAATTAACGGAATTGATTATGATATCTACTAATAGTTACATCGCAATACTGTTGGTTTAGGCTTAAAAGTCATTTTAAAATGTTTGAGTGCATACCCCATCGCCTTGCGTTGGGAAGGAAACGAAAACCAGTGTTACACTGCGACGTTGAAATCCGTTTCTCTTGTGCAAATTAATCTTGTTGAACGTCGCAACAACTTAACCTTAGATGCAGTGAACTGACCGATACGTTTCCAAGCTGTATTCGAGATGCTTACTTGTTTGAGTGTGTCTCCAGAACACCAACCACGATATGTGATACCAGCTTTTACTCCTTCAACATAATCCCCTTTTCGGATGTCATGATGACGAGTAATAGTTCCACCATATTTACGTCTATTTCCCCCTTTTGATGGCAACATCAAATGAAGTTGTCTCCTACTGATAGGAGGTCTTCTAATTACATAAAACGGGGCATCAGTAATAGTTACTTCTCTTTTCCAACAATGACCTTTACCCTCTGGGTTTTCAAAAGGCAAATAATCAATAAACTGTGTTGCTGCAAGACTTATTGCGTCTGTGGCATGAGTAAAAGGAATAGCATCACCTTTTTGTTTTTTTTGCTTTTCTAAGCCTAGATATTTTCTAAGATTAGAAGTTTGCCAACCTAACTTTTTGACTACGGGAGCTAATTTAGATAACTGTTCTATAGCCCATACTTGTCCAACCATGACTGGCGAAAATCCTTTGCCAGAGCCTGCTTTCTTTCTACCAGAGGTTAAATCAACATCTGCTTTAACATACTCAAAAACAATAGTGCTGAGCGGATAAAACTTGCATAATTGACTGATAACTGAAATTTCTAGCTGTCGATTAGTTCGTATGCTAGGAGCAACTTTTTTGTTTCTTCTATTTGAATAGCGTTTCTGGCGATGCGCTCTTAGTTCAAAGGGTAAGTTGCGGTTAATTCTTCTACCTCTTCTACCTCGGCGCATCATTCGACGCTGTTCCATACGCTTTTTAACCGTTTCAAAAGGAAGAAACAAATGAGCAGTGAACAAAGTAAATCGCTTACTTTGAACTGCTACTCCCGCATATTTTTTTCCAGGGTCTAAACCGCACGAAATCGGCTGAACTTTTCGACCACAGGGTTCAAAAGTTAGCTGAATATAGTAGATGCCAAGCTTGTTGAACTTGCCAATTGCCTTACCATCTCGAACCATTCTTCTGGCACGAGAGCATTTAGTTGGCATAGCTGGACTGCCATCTGGATTTAAAACTGGTACTCGTTTTTGCACGGATATAATCCTCAATTTGAGTTTCAGTCCCTTCGACCACTTAGCTAACCATGTCCTCCTTTTAGGTCACGTTCCTCGGATGTAAAATCCGAGGCTTGCGTGACCGTTGAAGAAATTCCACCCAGGAATTTTAGAGATAATCCAGACTAGGGAGACATCTGGAAGTCTGTAAGATAACTAAGCTCTTGGTCTATTTAACTCTTAGTTGCTAACTGGGTCTAGCAATCCCCATCCTTATGCGGAGCGGTATCCTTTAGGACCACGCAGCGCAGCGAAGTAGGGTGGGGTAGTTGAAATGGTCAGTTAAATTAAGAATTAAGAATGTAGAATTAAAAAAAAAATTACTTCTAAATTCTACATTCCTCCTGAACGGGTGTTTTCGCGCTTAACCGAACAGTATTGCTTGATATCAGTAGGGGACAAATAAACTGGTATTAAGAGTGAAGCAGATACATGGGACGTAAATAGGCAAAATATCTAATCAGATAACACTTGTAACTCAACTAAAAACTTTTACTCTCCAGCAATAAAACAGTAAATTATATTTTTAGTTGGATATTTTGCTTTACTTGAACAAATTATCATAATTTGAACAGCTTCTTAATAGTTTCTAGAAAAGAGTATTAGTCATAACCCACTTTTAATCAAGATGATTAAAGAAACTAAATCCCTCCTGCCTCGACTGAAGGCAATGAATCGCACATACCGCGACCTATTTCCTTTAGAGCTGCCTAATCACAACTTTTAATAGGTTATCTAAACAGGATTTCGTATGATTGGTCTGATAAACGCTAGTAGGAGGTAATGATAACTGTTAACTGAAATGACCAATTACTTTCTAATTTGTTCCTACACTGAGGGTTTTATTTAACTTCAAATACAGCTTATTTAGAGTAATTTACCTAATTCCTTGTGGGGTTGGAAGCTAGGAACTTGCATTGGGTGATTGAGATAGGAAACTGGAATAAATATCTCAATCAGAAAAATGGGAGTCTAGCTTGAACTCTCATTGGGT
Source organism: Xenococcaceae cyanobacterium MO_167.B52 (assembly GCA_030065315.1). GTDB lineage: Bacteria > Cyanobacteriota > Cyanobacteriia > Cyanobacteriales > Xenococcaceae > JASJCP01. Next base: position 9,228 of record JASJDB010000089.1, read on the forward strand.
AGCAAAGAATTGGGTAATTGATCAAGACTAGTTTGGAAGGTCTGACAAAAAGCTTTCATTTGAAGGACAGTCATCGTAGGTTCAGCTTCTCCCTTCTCCCATCGGCGAATAGTAGAAATTGCAACTCCAATATTTCTGGCTAATTGCTCTTGTGATAATTCAGCATTTAAACGCAACTGTTTAAAGGGGGAATTGGTAATCTGTGGTTGATTTTTTCTGGGTCTAGTCATGGCTATATGATGAAATTGGATCTTAAACAGTTTTAATGTCAGTCTTATCATGACTTCGTAGGAGGCACTCAGTGTTTTCACGTACGTAAAAACACTTGATATTAATTTAACCCAAAAATATGACTCGATAATTAAGATCATGAAAACTTCATAATCAACTGTGACTACGCAAGGTAGTTATGATTTTCTTAACGAAAGAATGAGGATTTCAAGGCTATCTAACGACTATCCAAACCCGAAAAATTACAGTTTTTTAGCTTCGTCGAACTGATGTTAACGAAAGAATCATGAATTATCAATTATTCTGATTTCACAAAACCTGTGGAAAACTTGTGGAAAAATGGGGGTATTTCTTTCCAATCTGTGGATAAGTTTAGTCCTTTAATCCTTCTTCTAGGACTGAATACAATACAGGCACAACAATTAAACTTAAGAGGCAAGAAGTAATGAGACCACCGATAATTGCTACTGCCATTGGTTGACGCAACTCTGAACCAGCACCCCATCCCCAAGCAATAGGAAGCATTCCCAAGATGGTCGAAGTAGTAGTCATGATAATAGGTCTGAGACGCACTATTCCTGTTTGTAATAAGGCTTGATTCCGTTTCATGCCTCTTTTTCGCAGTTGATTAGCATAATCCATGAGCAATACCCCATTTTTATCGAGTAATCCTAGTAAAAAGATCAAGCCGATCAGGGAAATCATGCCAAAATCACTTTGGGTAAACAGTAAAGCAACCATTGAACCTACTATAGATAGGGGCAGGGATAAACCAATTACTAAAGGTTCTAACCAGCGTCGGAAGAGTAAATAGAGAGTTGCCAGCATTAAAATGATTGCCAAACTCAAAGTGATACCGAATTCTTCTAAAATCTTGCCACTTCTGGCGGAATCTCCTTTAAGACTGAGGCTTATACCAGAAGGAAGTAGGGAATTTGCGATCGCAGTAACTTGTTTGGTAGCATCTCCTAAGGCAATATCGGGAGTCAGATTTGCCGAAACATAAATGACTCGTTGTTGGTTAAGACGGTTAATAGTTTCGGGTGCAGTGGAGGTTGTAACTTCTACTAGTCCTGGTATTTTAGTGACTTCTGCTTGTAATTTGGTTGCTGTGGCTTCTAATAAATTTAAATCCTTTCCTAATAGAGCTACTTTCAGGGGGGCATTATCTGCTGTTTCCACAAAGGAAATATTTTCTAAACTTATCCTAACCCCAGGTAGGGAGGGTAACATCCCTCGGATTTTATTTTGGACTTGACCAGTGCTAGAGTTGGGGTCGGGCTTTAATTTGATATAAATTTTGCCTTTATAAGGTTCTCCTCTGACTCCTGCCAGAGTGTATGTAGATTCTACTTCAGGAAGATTCAAGGCAATTTGTTCCAATTCTTTGCCTACACTAAGAGTTTTTCTAACCAGAATTTGATTAGGGGAGCGTGCGATTTTACTTAACCAACTAAATTCTGATTTATCTTCTTCTGGTTCTATTGCTTTGGGCTTGACTCGAACTATTTTCGGTAAAGGAGTAGTATATAAAATATTAAATTCCCCTCGGTCTAGTTGGGGGATAAATCCTTGAGGAATTAGGGGAATTAGGGCAATTCCTGTTATTAAGCTGCCTATAGCAATACCAATAACTGTTTTGCGATGGTTTAATGCCCAAGATAATAGTTTACGGTAGTTTACTAAAAAACTACTTGGTTGATAAGAAGTATCTGAAGATTTGGGAGTAGAACGAAGCCAATATACTGCTAGTACTGGGGATAGGGTACGGGCTACTAATAGAGAAAACAATACCGCAGCAGAAACAGTCAAACCAAAAGGAAAAAAGAATTGTCCGAGAGTACCTCCCATTAGGGCAATGGGCAAAAATACTGCGACGATAGTAAGGGTAGAAACTGAAGTGGTCAAACCAATTTCTTGGGTGGCAATAAGTGCAGCTTTGTAAGGGTTATTGCCTGCTTCGAGATGACGCATAATATTTTCCACCTCTACTATGGCATCATCAACGATAATGCCGATCACCAAAGCTAAAGCTAACAGGGTTAGGGTTTCCAGGTTCAACCCTGCTAACGCCATGACAATAAAAGTACCGAATAAAGAGATCGGAATAGTTAAAGCTGCGATCGCTGTAGCCCGCCAATTTCGCAGAAAGGGAAAAATGGTAATCACCGATATTGCGATCGCAGTTAGCAAAGCATCAATAGTAGCTTGAGTTGCTTCCTCAATATAATCAGCTTGAGTTGCTGCCCGATTAAATTCTATCTCTGGGAAATCTTGCCTTAATGCGGTGACAGTATTATTAACTTGTTTGACTACCTCCAGGGTATTTGCCTGGCTCTGTTTAATTACCTGAAATGCGATCGCACTTTTGCCATTAAAATGAACTAGGGTAGCTCCTTCCCCTTTGAGATCGACCCTAGCAATGCCTGGTAACTGGGAAATTTTGGGAATAATTTGGGACTTGGTCAGCTCCTGCAAATCCCGTAAACTGACGTTGTTTGCCGTCAAAGCATAACTAATTACCTCAGATTCATTGAGATTGAGACTAATCACCTCCCAATTAGCTTCAGGAGGAAAAGACAGCTGTTCTAATTGATTTTTAACAGTTTTAACGGTTTTTTCCGTCTTTGTCCCCGTTTTTAGCAATAAACTTACTACAGTTTGACCTGGATAAGTGGCAGAATTGAGATTAGCTAACCCATTTACAGAGGCTAAAGCATCTTCTATAGGAATAGTTAATTCTTGTTCCGTTGCTAAAACTGTTTCTAGGGGAACTTGTCCCCGAACTATTACTACGGGAAACGTAATTTCAGGAAAAAGGGAATACTTAAGGGAACTAAAAGCCCAAATACCGAATATAGCAATTACTACCCAGAATAAGATAGTAATTCTTCGATATCGAATCGCTAAACGGGAAATATTCAACCCTTTACTACTAATTACCTTCTAAAGTTTCTGTGTCTTTTTGATTAAGAGTAATGATAGCCTGCATTTGAGGTGTATTGAAAAACTGTTTAGTATCTCCTAAAAGGCGGTCTCCCCAGAGATTCTCCCTTAAAAACTCTAATTCGGAATAGCGATTATCCATATTTAGAGCCGATTTTCCTAATTCTAAGCCTTTTTGGGTTTTTCCTGACTGATACCAAGCCACAGCTAATGCCAGAGTTGGTTCAGCTTGATTGCCATCAATTTCCAGGGCTTTTTCCCAACTTGCGATCGCATCATCCACCTTACCTTGTTCATACTCTATCAATCCTACGTTGTTAATTGCGGGCCAAAAAGATTTTTCTTTTCTAACTGCCTTGTTATAAGAATCAATGGCGCGGTCAAATTTCCCTAGTTTGAGATAAGTATTACCTAAATCAAACAAAGCATCAGGAGCATCATTTTCAATTTTCAAACCAGCTTTTAACTTTGTCAGAGCTGTTTGATAATCTCCCTTCTGAAAATAAGCATTACCCAAGGTAAACAGAATTCCCTCTTGCTCTGGAGCTAAACTTTCCGCCTGTTTGAGAGTCTCAATACCTTTATCAATTTCCTTTTGTTGTAGATAGATGCTACCCAAAATAAACCAGACTTCGTAGTTATCAGGAGCTAACTGACTCGCCAATTCTGCTCTGGGTAGAGCTAATTCGTATTGTTGAAACCTTACCAATTGAACTGCATCTTGTAGCAGTAAAAACCCTTGCTGTTCAAGCTGTTGAGAATCTATCTGAGGTGTATAGGGCAAGAGAGCTTGACTCCGAGTAGGAATGGCATCAACCGTCAAAATACCAGCACAAGCAATACAAGAAAACAACCAATTAAATCTAGGCACGATTTCGCCTCAAAACATATTTAACTTACTTCCCTTACCAGTATATGCCAATACTATTTGTAGGGAAGTTGATTTGAATAGAATCTTGAGAGTTGACATCCTCCCGCCCGCATAGCGGGGGAATTCCGAAGAATCTAGAGGTTCTTGGTTCAACGAGTCCACTTAAACTAACCTACTTGCGGTTGTTAGTCCAGAGATGGTTCTCTCCCCAAGCGTTTAAGCCTTTACAGACTTGGTTTAGGGATGCCCTCCCTTACCTGAGAATACGAATATTGTGTTTCTCTGTACTTGTTGGTTGAATATTTTACC
>JASJDB010000090.1 GCA_030065315.1 Xenococcaceae cyanobacterium MO_167.B52
CGGACGTTGGGTTCATGATGTTGCAAGGCTGAAACTAAATGTGGTAAGGCAGCAGTCTTTCTTCCAACCCTACAAAAAGCTTTGAAAGCAGCTAGACGAACAGAAGAACTGGAATCAAGTAAAGCATCGCAAAAGACATTCATTATTTTAGAACTATCTCCAAATTTTTCTAGTTCTTTAAACTTTTTTAGTTCATTAATAATGAAAAGACGTACGTTCGCTTTTTCACTTAGGGGGAAAACTTCAGATAAATATTGAATAGCAGTGACATCATCTCCAATTTTTCTAATATTGTTGACTGCGAATATACGAATACTTTCATTTTTACTGTCAATACATTGCTTAAGAGCTGGTAGAGTAGGTTTACCTATTTGCTCAAGTAAATCAGAAATATAAGCACATTTTATTTCGTTACGATAACCATCAATTGATTTCCAAATTTTACTAAATATTGGACTTGTAATATGTTTAGTAACAGGTTTAGATAGCCATGAAGGAACTAAAAGTGATACACCTGATAATGGCAAACCAACGATTACTCCTATAGAAAAAGATCTAGCTACTTCTGCTGGTGATATAAGACTTATATCTTTGAGCAAATCAATAATTACTTTTGCGACTATTTCATCAGAAGCGATAACTCCACCGGTCAGACATTCTGCGGCTAAATAAGAATTCTTATTATTAAGAATATGATTTATATAATGTTCAGCCTTTTCTGAATACAATTCACATAAAATCTTGATCGCTTGATCCCATTCGCCTTCAGTTCTCCATCCAAATATATTTTGAGATAAACTAGGTTTCGATATCTTACTTACACTTTCTAGTTCTGCTAACTTAAGTGCAGCAAAATAATCTCGCAATAATTGATGAGAAAAGTGAATATTGCCATTCTCAACTTCTACAAGACCAGCATCTTGAGATAATTCCCATACTGTTTCACTCTGTAAACAGTTTTCAGATGACTGCTTCATTGCCTCTACAAAAGGTGCTTGCGTTGAATGATTTTTATCGATCATATTGAAAGCAAGATTGCCTAAAATCCTTTTAGCTACTTGTATATCTGGAAGCTCTTCTGCATTTCTTAAATCTTTCTCTCGTTTCCATAACTGACGAACCAATACTTCAAATAGTTGTCCTTGAGTAGAAGGTAAATCTCTTTCTCTTTCTGTTGTGTAAAAAACTATAAATGCTGTTAAAAAATAAGGATTTTGTGCTAATTGAAAAAGATGGCGATTATTATCTTTTTTATTACTATTGACTGAAGGCAATATTTTATCTAAAAATTGTTCAGTATCTGAACCTAAATATGATGTCACAAACGCTCGAATATGTGATTCATTCATTTTCTCCATCAAAACTACTGGTAAGTCAAGTTTTAGCTCTTTGGAATAGTCTCTAACACGACAGGTAATCACTATGTGTTTAGGGGATTTATCTGACCTTAGCCATTCACTGAGACTCTCGACTTTTTGTTTATTCTCTTGACTTTCTTGATTTATCTCATTAAGTCCATCTAAGCAAAGTAAAATATCTCCATTTATCAGGCGATGTATAGGATCATCTGCAAAAGGCCAGTTCGCACGGATGAATTCATTAATCGTTCTTTGATCAGTCCAACTAGGTAACTTCAATAGCAGAGGTAAAGGATGAGAAGCATCTCCTAGTCGTTTACAAGCAGCATTGTATGCAATACGATACAATGTGGTCGTCTTACCCATACCTGGTTCACCTAACAACACAAAGCTTTCATATTCTTGTGTCGCTTCTGAAATGTTGTTTAACGTTTTTTTCTGAATCTGGTTGTCTGCCGTTTCACTTCCAGCATTATCAGATTGTTCTAGAATGCTAAACTCAGATCCTAATCCCCATTCTTCTGAAAGATGCCTTTTGGAACTATTCATCTTTTTAGATTGGGTATTGATATCTGCTTGGGCAGATAATTCAACAAAAGCTCTTAGACTTTTCTTCCTTTCCAAGTTGGCACAGAATTCATTAAGATAATGCTCCTCAAGGATTGCAGGGATAGCTTGATGTAAGAGAGGAGATGGTATGCAAAATCCGACTTTAATATTTGGTGATGTTTCTGCAACAACCGCCATTCCCACGACACCTTGTAATTCTTCATTCCAGATTGCTGTGCCACTGCACCCCTCGCCAAGAGAAAAACCAGTTCCGCTCTCAACTTGTAGCCAGCCACCAACACCTTTTTCTCGAATTGAGCCATCAATCCATACACCTTCGTCATAATCATTGAGAAAACCGAATGCTCTAAATTTGTAATCCCATAAATTATCACGATAAACAAAATGAACAGGTTTAGCTTTAGTTGGTAAAGGACTGTCCAATTCTAAAACTGCAATATCTCCACTATCATTTGACTCTATTGGTTGCCAATGGATAACCCTAGCTGTTAAACGTTCTGAATTAATTTGAGGAAAGTCCAAATATAATTGCTCTTGAGGTGGTGAAATACTTTGAGCAATATTCAACGCATCCTCTACTACAATTTTCATTTAGCTTATCTGTTCTACTTTATTAAAGTTTTCTACTCACAAAATATATATGACCTTCCTTTATATTACAAGTAATCTGAAGCTTTAATTCTGATAGTTCCTTAAATTAGAAAATTAAGAATTTCCTCTTATTCTTTAATTTAATGCTTTGCTGGTGATGGTTGATTTTTTTTGTGATATTTGAGAATCAGACTTATCTTTGCTGACAATTGCCCAATAACATCGAAACGAGGAATGTTCTCACAATCTAAGAGTAAAATACTGGCTTTCATCTTCAGCGATATTTTAGCCAATTAGCATCTATTCAATAAACAATAATTAAGACAATATAAAATACCTTTTTGAAGGCTTACGTCGTAGAAGTTTAAATATCAAATTCATAATTTATCCCTCTTTTATGACTATGGGATAAAAAAATAAAAATTCAATCTTGAAAAGGTTACGATATAAGAATCTCAGCATTTTTTTCTATTATTTATTTGCTTCCCTGGTTTGGCGATCGCCAAACCAGGGACAATTGACCAATCTCAATGGAAATAAGGACTCTAGAAAAGCCTTTACAAAAGTTAATCCTAAAGTAACAAAAGAGGGTTTATAGAGATTCTACAATGTGGAATGAACAAAAATCCTTCATAAGTGCTGGGTGCAAGAGTGGGGAGATATTGATCGTCGTTCTCAGATGCGCGTTGCTAATATTCTCACTTGTTTGGACTGGGAAAAACTCGGACAAAAGCAGCATCAGGGTAAACGGCAAGTAGTATGGAAAAAGGCTACACCACCTCCTAGTGTAGAAGAAATCATAAATGAGCAAACCCAGTCACAGCAAGGGATATCTACACCATCTATACCAACTACACCTAATCCTAATAATATTTCTGATTCAGTTAAAGCAAAAGTAAAACAGGAGGAGAAAAAGTTAGAGGTAAAATCTGAGAAAGGTATAGCAAAACCTCAATCTCAGTCAGGGCAACATATTCAAGCTTCTACACCCATTAATTGGTTGTCTTATCCTTATCAATCACGGGATGTTTATACTTTGGAGAATAGAGCTAATAAAGTTAAAGACAGAGTTCTTGGCTGTGGCACTAATAATGAATTAATTTCTCTCCATGCTGAAGGTAAAGTAACTGAGGTTGAGATTGACTGGCTTAAAGCTAATTTGTTGAGTGATTCAGAATTGACTCAGTTGACAGTTATTGAAGGTACTAAACAAGGTAATTTGTTTAACCAGGAGCCAGAGCCAAAAGTAATCGATTGGGAGGATATTAAAGAAGAAATTGATTGTAATATGCAAAGACTAGGATGGAGTGAAAAACGAGGAAAAGAGTATCTTATTAAGAGATATAGCAAGAGTTCTAGACTACACTTAACTGATGGGGAATTAATTGAATTTAGTAATTTCTTGAAAAGTAAATAATAGGTAGGTTTAAATAACTCCTTTATATATTGTTTTTCAAGATTTAACTAAATAATAATAGACTTGATATAGGAGTTTATGGTGCTTAAATGATGAAATATAAATCTCAGACAATTTGGCAAGCTGATAATAGTTGGGAATTAATCATTAGTATTGAGGGGTTTAACGATATTTTCTCAGCCGTAGAATTTTCAGTCAAAAGTTTCAAGAATCTGAGTTATGATTCATTTAACCGCGAGTTAATCGTCCAAATAAATAATAGTTATCGTTCAATTTTAGATTCGGAAGTATTAGTTGGCAAACTAAAGCCCGAATCAAGAGAAAAGTTAATCACCGACGCTGAGGATTTTCAAACTATCAATTTAAGTATTGAGCAGTTCTGGAGCATACCAGAATTAAATGGCACTTTTGAATGTTTGACTTATCGAGTGGTCGATGAAAATGATAACCCTGTCAATTCTACTATTCAACATCTGAAAGTACTCCAAGAGCAGATCAAAGCCATAAAAAGCTATGTTTGATGATGTCTGTCGTTTTTTAGCTAAAAATTTGTCCTGAATCAAAGGCAATAGCCAAGTGAGTGGGAGCATGATCTCGGATTAATTTCTTAAGTGAGTGTAGAAAACCAGCACAAATGGTAATAGGAACTCCTTCCGAATTAACTAATAATCCTGTCGGGCTATTTTGCCGAGCCAAAAAACAACGGTAAGCTAAATTATCCCCATCAATTAGTAAGAGTTTTGGCATCAAATCAACTAATCTTGTCCCTTAGTCATTATTATCCCCCAGAGGAACATTAGATCAATTTACTGTAACAAGTGTCAAAATTGATCTGGGCATAGACTATACCCGTTTGTGGTACAGAAGAGGTTTGCAAGCTGAAACCTACTCACAGTAAAGCTTATCTACACCTCTATACCATCTATACCTCTTCAAAATAGTAGAAACCAAAATCAGTTAAAAAAAAAACAACGGCACAATATAAAAAGTTAGGGTCAAATCACAGTTAGGTATAGTAAAGGCTCAAGTCATAACTAGACAACAGATTTAACCTGCTATACCTGATAAATTTATCCCTGCTATACTTAAACATAAAGCGATCGCTCTATTTTCCCGAATCAAACTAATATAACCGATTGGTAGCCAAATATTTAAGTAAGCTAAGGAGAAAAAATGGGAGAAGCAGCAAGAAGAAAAAAATTAGACCCCAATTATGGACAAAACTATCCTGCTTCAGAAGAAAACTGGATCTGTGGTTCTTTTCCAGGGGCTGCAATGGAAGTTGGAAATCTAGAAGACTGTTTATTTAGGGCAGGAATCACAACAAAAAACAAGTATCTGAAGTTTAAAAAACACGTTTTTGAAAAGTTAGGGGCTAAGAGTGCTCCCTTATTTCTTTCAAAGATTTGTAAGGTAAGAGTAGATGATGAATTATATAAGACTTATTTTGAGAAAGCGGTAAAAAAAGGAGAAATTAATATAAACATAGGAGAAGAAGAAGAAGAATTCGTTAAATATATTGCCTACAACATCAAAGAAGCTGATGAAATAAGAGAATTTGAGCGAATACAGGAAGAAGATAATGAGTATGAAGACGACGAAGAGCTTAATTGGTAATGCAGATACAATAAAATAATTAAGCGAATATCATTAAAATCAAGTACATTTGCTCAAAATTCTATCTCCGTCAATCCTCGTCTATCGGTAGTATGGAACTCGGAGATAAGACTTGGCGTGACTCATATCCATAGACAGCAGAAAATATCCTTGTTTTAGTTGATGTAATGCGAGCTTAATCCTATGGTTAGTCAAATCGCTATCAATGGCTTTGAAACAAGCTTGAGTCAAATTGAAAAACCTGTCTTCAAACTTAGTTGCAGTTATGTCCAGGATTGTCCTGGACATAAAATAATATTCTCGCTGCAATCTAATTTATGGGGAAATCTGGAGCAATGGTGGAGGACGATCGCTTTGTTAAAATCCATTTGGCTACATAGCTACACAAAAAAGCTTTTATTTCAACTCTGGCATCAGCAAAGGTTTTAAGTCTGGTTCGACCCAATAGAGTCTTGCTGTTTTAGAGATTAACTGCTCTTTACTATAATAATTCCACACAAGCGATCGCTCTCCATAACGACTAATTAGTTCCTCTGCCAAATTATCTATTGGTTGCGCTCGATCTACTTGCTGGATAAATCGATTGATTAGACAAACATAAAAACGAGTAATTGTCTCGTGATATCCTTGAGTTTCTGTATTCTCAACTCCACAGGCAACATTATATTTTTTGATTCCGTTACGTAATTTATTGAGAGATACACAGGGGCTATATTGTAACAAATGCCATAAGCCCACTCTCAAATGAGCTTGATGAGTCCACTCCTCCCTTGGTAAATTACACTCCAAAAAATCATGAACTATTCGTTCTGTTAAGGATTCCATTCCCAAATGTTGTGCTTTTACTCTCTAGTTTAATTACTTGCAGCTTTGATTTTTGAGAGAGCGGTGATTCTTGACGTTGTTTGGTCGGTGGCTGAATCAGTGTAAGGCTAAGTTTGATACTCCTGACGTTGCTTAAGCTGTGGGCATGGGGATAGATTTTGGGGTGGTGCAGCAAAATCATTATGTTAAATAATTCCTTGGGCTGAACCAGAAGAAAATAACCTGTTATTCATAATCCTTCACTTCTGACGAAGTATTTCTGGTGTGGTTGCTATGACTTTTGCCTATAACAGTCAAAGTCTTGTAAATTAAAGGTTGTAAGGATGCCTGAAGCTACTTTGCCTATAGGGGGTTTTTGGGGCATACTATCTGCTACCGTCTAGATTATTTAGGTTATAAAATAGTGGTGCAGCAAAACCATTATATAAATAACTACTCCTCCTGAACCAGAAAAGTGAGTTGATTTTATCTGACTAGAATTCTGAAGAGCAATAACTTTTGTACTTAGAAAAAATACAGAGATTTTCCGTTTTGAAAACGGTTTACTTATTGTTTTGTATAACTGGACTAAAACCACATTAATTAGATTATTAAATAATGGTGCAGCAAAATTATATACTTAAATAATTACTCTTAGTGAAATAGCTTGAGAGTTAGTTTTAAGTAAAAGAAAGAACCTAAAAGTTAAGAGTTATGACAGAGATTTTCAATTTAAGTTAAGTGCTAGATAATAGATTTAATCTTCTGCTTGAAAAGAAATAAGCCGATAAATCCTGGTCTAAAGATAAACAAATATATTTCTTTTTTCAAGTAGCTTGCCTTAAATTATTGGGCTGACTTTTAAGTTAAAATTTATTAGTTAATCCCTAGTTAATATTGCATTAGACGGTTAAAGAAATCTAAGAAAGTTTTAAACTTTGGGAACTGCTAGTTTATAATTATATAAATGCCATTTCATGATTCAAGTTACATTAATTTGCTCAAACAACTTAATCCAATATTTTAGATTTTAAAGACTAAGTGTCATTTGAATGTTATTAACCATAACAACAACTCATAAACCAGCCACAGACTTAGGATTTTTGTTACACAAGCATCCTGATAAATTCCAGTCCGTTAACTTATCAATGGGTAAAGCTCATATTTTTTATCCTGAAAGTTCTCAAAATAAGACTACAGTTGCGCTGCTGCTTGACATCGAGCCAATAGACATGGTGAGAGGAGCCAGACATCTTTCAGGAAAAGGATTTCCCTTGGGACAGTATGTTAATGACCGACCTTATGTAGCTTCATCATTTATGAGTGTTGCTATTTCCAAGGCATTTTCTACTGCTATGAATGGCAAGTGTAAGACCAAACCTGAATTGGTAGAAACCCAAATCCCGTTAGAAGCTAAAATCTCCGTACTCCCTGCCCCCCAAGGTGGAGAAACACTTATCCGCAAAATGTTTGAACCACTAGGTTATCAAGTCAAGCTCCAACAGCATATTTTAGATACTCAATTTACAGATTGGGGAAATAGTAAATATTTCACCTTGGAACTATCCCAGACCATAAGACTTCAAGAATTACTCTCTCATCTGTACGTTCTTATTCCTGCTTTAGACAACGACAAGCACTATTTTATTAGTCAAAGTGAAATAGATAAACTGTTAGCAAAAGGTCAAGGCTGGCTAGTCAATCATCCTCTTTTAGAACAAATTACGAGAAGATATTTGAGAAATCTTCAATCTCTTTCCAAGCTTGCCCTAGAAAGATTGAGTGAAGGGGAGAAAATAGAAAACCTGGAAGCAGAAGAAAACCCCGAACAAAAACCCAGAAAAGAAACACTACACCAAAAACGGTTAGTCCTAGTCTTGGAACAGTTAAAGTTATCTGGTGCAGAAAAAGTAATTGATCTTGGTTGTGGTGAAGGTAAACTGTTGCGAATGCTGTTAAAAGAAAAACAATTTACAGAGATTGCAGGGATGGATATTTCTTATGATGAATTATCTAAAGCCAAAGACAGATTGCATTGGGAAGAAATGCCTCCCAAACAAAAAGAGCGCATCAAACTTTTCCAAGGTGCTTTAACCTACAAAGACAAAAGACTTGAAGGGTATGATGCTGCTGCGATGGTAGAAGTAATCGAACATTTGGATGAGAATAGACTACCAGCTTTGGAACGAGTTGTCTTTGAATTGGCTCAACCCAAAATTATTATCTTGACTACACCAAATAGAGAATACAATATTATGTTTGAGAACATGAAAACTGCCAGTATGAGACATACAGATCATAGATTTGAATGGACAAGAAAGGAATTTGAATCCTGGGCCAAAGGAGTGGCAGCTAGAAATAATTATCAAGTGAAATTTCTACCTGTAGGAGAAGTAGCAGAACATATTGGCGCACCCGCACAAATGGGAATTTTTACTTATGGAAATTAAAATACCCGAACTATCCTTAGTTCTGATGATAGGTGCTTCAGGTTCGGGAAAGAGTACTTTTGCCAGTAAGCATTTTGGGAAGCATGAAGTAGTTTCTTCGGATGAGTGTAGAGGCATTGTTTCCAATGATGAAAACAATCAAGGTGCCACTAATGACGCTTTTGAACTCTTACACTACATCATTGGCAAGCGTTTAAAAAATGGACTTTTAACGGTGGTAGATGCTACTAATGTCCAGAGTTCAGCACGAAAACAATTAACCCAACTAGCCAGAGAATACCATACCTTACCAGTAGCAATTGTTCTCGATGTACCACAACAAGTTTGTGAACAGAGAAATCTTCAGCGTCCTGACCGAAATTTTGGTAATTATGTTATTCGTCAGCAACAACAACAACTAAAACGTTCTCTTAAAGGACTAAAAAGAGAAGGGTTTAGAAAAATCTATATACTGAAATCTCCTGAAGAAATTGACAATGTAACTAATATTATTCGCGAAAAACTCTACAACGATAAAAAAGATCTTTCAGGACCTTTCGATATTATTGGTGATATTCACGGTTGCTATCAAGAAACTATCGAACTTCTACAAAAGCTTGGCTACTCTATTGCGCCAGTAGAAAATAATGGTGTCAACTTGGGTCTTGCAGTCTCTCATCCCGAAAATAGGCAAGTTATTTTTTTAGGAGACTTAGTAGATAGAGGTTCTAATTCTCCTGCCGTTTTAAAACTAGTCATGAGCATGGTTCGTAGTGGAATAGCTTTTTGTGTGCCTGGCAACCATGAAATGAAATTACAAAAAAAACTGAAGGGAAAAAATGTCAGTATTAATCATGGACTGGCTGAAACTTTAGAACAACTGGAGCAAGAAACCCCAGAATTTATCGCTGAAGTTAAGGAATTTCTTTACAGTCTCATTAGCCACTATGTATTTGATAATGGAAGGCTAGTAGTAGCCCATGCAGGTTTAAAAGAGGAAATGCAAGGAAGAGGTTCGGCTGCTGTTCGTTCCTTCTGTCTCTACGGAGAAACAACAGGAGAAATCGACGAATTCGGTTTACCAGTACGCTACCATTGGGCTTCTGAGTACAGAGGCCAAGCCAAAGTTGTTTACGGACATACACCAGTTCCTGAAGCTGAATGGTTAAATAAAACCATTGATATTGATACAGGTTGTGTTTTTGGAGGTAAATTAACTGCCTTACGCTATCCCGAATCAGAACTAGTTTCTGTTGTCGCTAAAAAAGTTTACTGTGAACCTGTAAAACCTCTCCAACCAGAACAAAAAACTGCTTTAACCCATCAACAGCAATACGATGATTTACTGAATATAGACGATGTTATTGGGAAACGCATCATTCAAACTAGACTGAGAAACAATATTACCATCCGTGAAGAAAACTCCATTACAGCTTTGGAAGTAATGAGCCGATTTGCCATTAATCCTAAATGGTTAATTTACTTACCTCCTACTATGTCTCCTTGCGCTACTAGCGATTTGCCTGATTTTCTCGAACATCCAAGCCAAGCTATCAATTACTACCAGAAAAGAGGAATTCAAACAATTATCTGCGAAGAAAAACACATGGGTTCTCGCGCTGTTTTAGTAATCTGTAAAGATCAGGATACTGCATTAAAACGTTTTGGTATCGCTAATGAAGGAATAGGAGTCTGCTATACCAGAACTGGAAGAAACTTCTTTACTAACCCTGTAATCGCCAGAGAATTTTTAGACAGGGTAGTTAAAGCACTAACCAAGTCTCAGTTTTGGGAAAAACATCACAGCGATTGGGTTTGTCTTGATGCAGAATTGATGCCTTGGTCTGCCAAAGCCCAATCTCTACTCAAAGACCAATATGCAGCAGTCGGAGCATCTGCCCAAAATTCTCTGACAGAAGTTGAGTTAGCATTACAAAAAACTCTGGCTCGGGGCGTTGATGGCGTAAAACCCATTCTGGAAAAGTTTAGTTACAAAAAAACAGCAATCTCTAAATATATAGCAGCCTATAGAAATTACTGTTGGTCAATTAACTCGATTGAAGATTATAAATTAGCTCCTTTCCACATTCTGGCAACTGAAGGTGCAGTTCATGTAGCTCAAAATCATGAATGGCATATGGCTCAAATTCAAGAGATTTGTCAAGCAGACGAGAAAATCTTGAAAGTAACACCATACAAAATAATTAAGACGCAAGATTCAGACAGTATTCAAGCAGCAATTGATTGGTGGTTAGACCTGACAAACCAAGGTGGTGAAGGAATGGTCATCAAACCCTACGACTTTATTGTGTACGGTAAAGGAGGATTACTACAACCAGCCTTAAAATGTCGAGGTAAAGAATATCTCCGCATTATTTATGGTCCAGAATACGATTTACCTGACACCATGGAAAGACTCAAGCACAGAGGACTTTCTCGAAAACGTTCTCTAGCCATCAGAGAATTCGCTCTGGGAATCGAAGCCTTAGAAAGATTTGTCAGAAAAGAACCATTAAGAAAAGTACACGAAAGTGTTTTTGGCGTATTAGCATCTTCTAGTGAAAAAGTTGACCCCAGACTCTAAAATAGTACCAGCACTGGTCAATTAAGATGTGTTATTTTCCCAACTTCGCCAATTGAGCATTTCTTCCATCAAAATTGGTCTTTTGATATACCCAAGTTCCATAGCAGGAGTAATATTTTTTCCGAGACTAAAATGTGGTCTAACCCAATGCGCGTATTAATCTTTGAATGGTAATAGCTCGATTTAATCCTTGTACTTTTCTAGCATATAAATTTTGTCTTCTTCTATAAGCACTGCATTTACGTCTAATTGCGCTATTATGTGCTTCATTATGATTAGCATGAACTTCACTTTTAGGACTGATTGAAGTATAGGGATGTTCGATTTTTTCCCATTTTATTCCCAAAGTAACTCGCAAACCTCCAGCACAAGGCTGGATTTGGCATGAGGATGGCACAGTCGAATTAGTAGCTTATGATCCTAATAATTAAGAGTGAACACAGGACTTGTAATAATCCTGGGGCTTGTCAGTAAGATAGATTTTATTATCATCAAAAAGAGCGATCTGCTCCTTAGCCTGTCTTTACGCGATCGCCGTGTCCTAATTTTCCCTTGCTTTTTTGGAGAGGAAATGAACGGTTACACTGAAAAAGTCACATGGTTAGATGGTTAAAGTAACTTTTTTGACTTTTCCTCAATCCTCTCACTAAGGTTATTCGAGACTACCCTACTTACAAACCCCAATCCACTGAGGATGACCAGCCCACTCAGATAGTTGGGTTCGGGAATAGGAGTGACTTCACTAACCACAGCATAGGTCACGGTTTCATTCCCAAATGTTGTTTGAGAGATGATCGACCCAGAAGAATCATAAGTAACAGACGGAATTTGGACAGGAAATGATTCTAAGATAAAACCGAGAGGAAAGAAAGGTCCAAGATTCCCATTGGGGAACCCTAATGATGCCGAAGGATTATCTTGAAAAGCTTCAAATGCTTCTACAGCAAAATCTTCTACTAATAAACTGTTATCGATTACCCAAGGTAAATTAAATAATATAGAGTTATTTTCCTCAAAGGTTGTTGAAATATTGACAAATTCAAAATCCTGTCCTCCCACATTCAAAGTGATGGCTTGAGCAGGAGGAGCATAATTACTGCCGACAAATGAGAGAATAGACACTCCCCAAGCCCAAGCCGTTGAATTCAATTTATTCATGAATAAATCATTAGTCGATTTTATTTCAAAGCTTAATACATAGAGATTAACTAGGTCAATTACAACAAAAATAGGCAAGGTGATTACATGTTACTCAAACCCATTCTGGTAGTGGTGATTGGAGAGCAGGTGACAAAAATACTACTAATTTCTACAACTCCCAGGATCTAAAACAAGCAATTGAGGTTTAAGTTCAATCCTTCTTTTTTCAGTAGAAATCTGATTTTTGGGGCTACTCGATTGATATAATGGCTTATTCTATTTCTCAACAAGAGAGAATCAATCAGAATAGATTAATCTTGAATTGTAATCAACAAAATCAGCTTTAGACATAGCCTAGTCTTATAATCATAATTCAACTTGCATTGCATTGGAAAATTTAGAAAAGCCAATTACAATGAGCTAAGTCTTATGGAAGATTTTACTAAGTTCTACTTTACTGAAGGCAGTTCACCACAACGTTTGGTTTATAAAAAAGGGAGTGGTGCTGCGGTAATCTTAATGCACGAATTACCAGGCATGATTCCTGAATGTGTTGACTTAGGAAGACGGCTGGCGGAGAATTTTACAGTTTATCTGCCGTTGCTATTTGGAGAGCCAGATCAACCCTTTTCTCTACCTAAATTGATGCAATATGCTGCACTTATATGTATCAGTCAGGAATTTTATTGCTTTGCCAAAAATAAATCGAGTCCGATTACAAAGTGGCTGAAAGCACTTTGCCGACAAGCTAAACACGAATGTGGAGGAAAAGGTGTGGGAGTAATTGGTATGTGCTTGACTGGAGGGTTTGTTTTATCGTTGATGGCAGATGAAAATGTAATTGCACCTGTTGCTAGTCAGCCCTCTCTACCCTTTGGAATTACGTCTTCTCACAAAGCAGCTTTAGGAGTTTCGCCAGAAGAATTAGCAGTTGCCAAAGAGAGAGCTAATAATGGCGTTCCTATTTTAGCTTTGCGTTTTTCCGAAGATAAAGCAAGTCCCCAGGAAAAGGTTATGAGGTTACGCCAAGAATTTGGCGAGGAAACCGAGATAATTGAGGATAGTACAGAATTATGTTGGAAACGTGGTGCAGCTTTGGAAACTATAGAGATTAATTCTAAACCTGGCAATCCTTACAAGATCGCTCAAAGTTCTCATGCTGTTTTGACATTGGGATAT
>JASJDB010000091.1 GCA_030065315.1 Xenococcaceae cyanobacterium MO_167.B52
TGAATTTTCCATCGGTAATACTGTCCAAGTTATTGACCATGATGAACATCCTTCTGAATGGGCAACTTTTGTTATCACTGATTACAGAAATAACTTCTATCTTCTCTCTGGAATAGATAAATCTCCCTGTGAAGTTTTTTGGGCAATGAGTAATGAAATTTGTTTAGTTAGGCTAAACTTGAAGAACTAACAACTTATTTTTACGGTATTTCATTATTTCCCTATTTCCTCCTGGAAGTAGGGAAATTTTCTACTCTTCAAATACTTCTTTTCTGTCTTCGGAAAAGAACAATTAAGTTATCTATTGCTACTGGGAAAAGAAGTATTCTACCTTAAGTATTTAGCCCCTCAATCAATTCAACTTCTCAAGTCTGCTAATTACAAAGGTTAATTCATCATAGCTATTTTTATTTTCCAAGTAGCAGTTACTAAATCTATTATTCACCACAAAATATCTGAATTGGATATGTAATATGTTAACTGTTTAGGTTGACATTTCTTAAGAAGTTAACGGATTAGATATCTGTCGTTTATTACGTTATCAAGGTGATATCACGCCAATTCTAGTTATTAGTGCCAAAGGTAGTGAAACAGATCGAGTTCTAGGATTGGAAGTAGGAGCAGATGACTATCTGAGTAAGCCTTTTAGTATGAAAGAATTGGTGGCTCGTTGTCGAGCCTTACTCCGTCGTCAAGGATATACAACTAGTTCGGCTCAAACTTCAGTTCAAAAATATGGACAGATCCATTTGTTTTCTGAAGAATGTCGGGTAGTAGTCAGGGGAAAAGAGGTTAATTTATCGCCCAAAGAATTTAGGTTATTAGAATTATTCATGAGCTATCCTGGGCGAGTTTGGTCACGGGAACAAATCATTGCACAAGTTTGGGGGCACGATTTTCTGGGAGATACCAAGACAGTAGATGTTCATGTTCGTTGGTTACGAGAAAAACTCGAATCAGACCCTTCTGAGCCAGAATATTTAATTACAGTAAGGGGTTTTGGCTATCGTTTCGGTTAATCGTTGGTTAAACATTGACCGCGCCATTAGAGGGAAATTAGTACCACAGGAGCATAAACGGTTTTTTTCTGTCTTATTTGGCTATTTATACTGCTCATAAATTGAATTTGATCTAAACCCTTTGGGCTTATACTACCTCGATTTTGCTGTCCAAAAATCTTCTACCTTAACTTTTTTTGAATATTTTTAACAGCAATTAATCAATCTAATCTTATTAGAGCGTTACGATGAGCTAAAAACGATTATATTCAGGTTTATAGAGTTATTTGAGATAGGGTGGAAAGCTCTTAGTTAGAAGATTTTTTACTTTTAATAGTCACTATTTTCTCGAATTTTTAATTTATTGTTAAGTGTGGCAAAACGGTAGTATAAAGTTAAAGTTTTATAAACAAAAATTGCTTTTATAGAAGCATTTTTTTTCTTGGTCTATTGACACAGACCCAATACGTTAGACTAAAGGTAGAGAAAATACTTAGAGTAATTAAGGAGGGGTAGAAAAGATGGATCTCACAAACTTTATACCTGATCTCGAAGATGTAGTTGAAGATCTCGGTATTCCTGGAGTTGCTGCTATTGTTTTACTACCAGTTTTAATTCCTGTAGCTGCTGGAAAAGTTGGTAAACCCTTAGCCAAAGCTACTATTAAAGGAGGAATCGTTCTCTATGAAAAAGGCAAAGGTGTAATTGCCGAAGTAGGGGAAACTCTCGAAGATCTCGTAGCAGAAGCCAAAGCTGAATTGGCTGAACCTGAAGCTGGCGAAGTAGCAGAAGCAGCCAGTTAGTTAGCTTAAAACTTAACTAAATTCTATTTAGATTAGAGTAAACCCCATCCCAGTATTTATTTGATGGCAATGGAGAAAAGTACAGCATTTTATAGAGATGGAGAATTGGAGATAGTTCATGCTGTCAGGGGGAGAGTAAGGCTGCGCCTCAAGGGGGATTATGCCCGCGAAATGTTACCCCAAATAGCTCAGAGTTTACGGCAGCAAGTGGGCATTCTCAGAGTCCAAATTAAGCAAGCAAGTAATAGCCTAATAGTACTCTTCGATCCCGATGTAATCTCTCTTAATAAACTTACAGATTCCCTACAAGCTTTTGGCTTTTCCAATACATCAGCGAAAGCAAGAGAGCAGTTAACCAAGAAAGTTCCTGGGATTACTTACAGTAGATTATTCTCCCTGATTCCTCCAGTAGTGGGAATAGTGGTCGCTAGAAGGTTGCAGGTATCTGGTTGGAAATCTATCTTGACTTATATCCTAGCAGCAGGTCTTACTCGCGAAGTCATTGATCAAGTTACGGGAGAATCAGAAGAATCAGAAACACTTGAATTATCTCCAGTTAAAAAAGTCTCTACAACTGAAATACTTACAGAAGAGATAGCACCTCTGTTGAGTAGAATGGAAGCGGATTATGAGATCGTGCATCAAATTCCTGGACGTATTCGTTTGCGCGTACCCAGGATTAGTCGAGATCATAACTATGCCAGAGAACTCAAAAACTTATTAGAACAAGACAACAGAATTACCGATATACGTTTCAAAATCAACAGTAGTTCGGTAGTAATCTTATACAAACCAAAAGCTTTCTCCGACTCTAATAAAGAGCAATTAGTTGCGAGTGAAAGCAACGGAAAAAAGGTAATTTAGTCAGTTGATGAGAACACTTCTTTTCCTTCAATATACTTAAGTTCAGAGACAGAGAAAGGTATAAAGGATAGTCTAGAGGCAGAAACAGAATCCACCTAATTGTTATTTATTACTTATATAAAATGAAGAATTGCTCAAATACCAAGATAATTAGGAATAGCCAAATAATTACACTGCGATGGCAATGGAAGGAGATAAAAGATGGCATTTAAAGCTGAAGACTTGTTTGAAGATTTGGGAATTCGTGGCATTGCAGCAGGAATAGGTGCATTTGTCTTAGCTCCAGTCCTCATTCCTGCTGTAGCTAAAGTTAGTAAACCCGTGGCAAAAGCCATTATCAAAGGAGGAATTATTGCCTACAAAAAAAGTAGAAGTGCGATCGCAGAAACGGGAGAAGTCATAGAAGATCTTGTAGCAGAAGTCCAAGCTGAACTCGCTGAAGAAGAATTGCCCGCAGGCTTTGAGTTGGCAGACACCGATTTTGAAAAAAACTAAATTGTCATCAATTTCAGGACTAGTCTGTCAATTCTGAAATGATAGGTTCAGATAATACAGGGGAGACAAGGAAGAAAATTGAGTTATGAGTTATGAGTAAATAACTTATTACTCGTTATTTACTAGTTATTTTTAAAGGTTGATAAATATGGCGCTCTCAAATAACAATAAAATTCCTCAGCCAGCCTCAATTGTGGAAAACAAGAATTCGTCTTTTCTTGAGGCTCAGATTATTAGCCAAACGCCTGGACGAGTCCGTTTACGAGTTAGACCTGCTCATCGTCAGCAGCAGAAAATAGCACCTATTATTAATGCGCTCAAAGCACGTCTGGAAATTTATCGGGTGAAAACGAACATCCCTAGTGGCAGTATTACCGTACTTCATGGGAGAGAACTACTAACTAGCCAAGATATGTGCATAGTTTTGCAAGACTTGGGCATAAATTTGGTTGAGGTAACTCAAAGGTCAAGGACATCAGTTTCTAGCTCTTCCAGTGCAGCAGCAATTATTAAAACCGCTAAAAACTTAAATCAACAAGTTAAAACAGCTACCGACAATGAGATCGATCTGCGATTTTTATTTCCCTTGGGTTTAGGTGTGATGGCTATGCGTCAGTTACTAGTAAAAGGCTGGCAGTTAGAACTTATCCCCTGGTATGTTTTAGCTTGGTATGCTTTCGAGAGTTTTCTGAAACTTCATTCAACTAGCGATCAATAAACAATAGAACTAAATAATCCGCCAAAATTTAATAGTCTTATCATCACTACCACTGACTATAGTTTGTCCGTTAGGATGAATTACCAAGGTTCTGACAGTTTGTTCGTGTCCAAAAAGGGTTTGTCGCAGTTCTCCACTTTCCCGATGCCAAACTTTAATCGTTTTATCCTCGCTACCACTGACTAGGTATTGAGAATTAGGATCGATCGCCACAGAACTAATTCCTCCTGTATGTCCTGTTAAGGTGCGTAATAATTTCCCCGTCTTGATATCCCAGAGTTTAATTGTCTGATCATCACTACCACTAACAATGGTTTGACCATCAGGCGTAATTGCAAGTACTTTCACTGATGCTTTATGTCCTGTCATGGTTTGTGCCAGATTACCTTTGGGTAAATGCCAAATTCTAATAGTTTTATCTTCACTACCACTGACTAAAGTTTGACCATCAGGAGCGATCGCCAACGCATAAACCCATTGTTGATGACCGAATAGAGTCAGCCAAGATTCTCCTGTTTGTAAATCCCACAATTTGATTTTATGGCTACCACTGGCAAGAAAAGGGCGATCGCCGCAACTGATCGCCAGGGATTGAATTATTTGTTTATGACCGAATAAAGTCTGTTCTAGTTTTCCCGTGTGCAGATGCCAAATTTTGAGATGACTTCTTTTTGGGGTTGTATCACTACAGACTAGTTTATCTCCATCAGGACTGAGAGTCATAGCGATCGCCTTACCAGCATATCCTCGGAGTTGACAGGTAGGAGATAGCTGAACTTTTCTGCGCTTTAGCTGCCAGAGATCGAGAGTTTTATTGGCACTTTTGCTAATCAGCTTACAATTGGTTGAGTCTAGCCATAAGCAGCCAACTTGACCAGAAATTTCTGTAACAGTGTAGTCAAGAGCAAAATGTTCCCCGTTTTGACGGTAGGATTGGGTACGGCGATCGCACAAACTGTTGATTACTTGCTGCATAGGTGCGATATCATATTGATCATCTAGTCGAGATAAGCAAGCTTGAAGATTGACCAGATATTCCCAATCTTGTGCTGTAATAGTAGCTTGAATCCTATCTAAATCTAATCTTTTTATTTCTGGTTCTGGATACAGTTGACGCTGTTGCAACCAATGCTGCCACGAATAGTCTATCTGTTCTTTAGCCAGAGAGATATCTAGTGGGAAAAGACTGTGAGCTAATTTTAAACTCAGTTGAGCCATAGAATTAGGTTTTTCTGGAACTAATACTTGCAATACCTTTTGATAAATAGAGATACTGGCACGAATAATAGCTGATAAAAATTCCGATTCCGACCCAGATTCTCCTAGCAACTGTGGCAACCAGCTAGTTAAATGAGGCGGAATATCATTTTCGATTAAATAATGGATATCTGTCACCCAACCAGCGACAAGACATTGACATTGACTTAAAAATTGACAGATATAGGTAAAATCTTGGTGATTAACTCTGTAACCAAAATTTAATTCCCCAGTTTCAATCCCTGCTGCTTGTAATTGAACTACTTCTTCGAGAATCCCCAGATTAATATCATTATCTCCTCCTAATTTTGCTACTTCTTCAGGAGATTTTCCCATTGTTAAAAGCTTAGTTTTAATTTCTTTCCATCTTAAAGCTCTGGCTGCGAGCGATGTTTCGAGAAGACTGCGATAAGGCAATTTTAAAAGAGTTTCATAGTAATATTGCTCTTGCTGACCTCTCCAATAACCTAAACGCAAAATAAGATAATCACTTTCAATTCCTGTCTCTAAAATTAAAATAGGCTCTGATTGCAGAGCCTCAAATAAAACTTTAATACTGGCTTCGCCATGAAAATTATGATAATTCCAAGCTCCTCCTAAAAATTCCGTAGGTCTCATCGAACATTGAGAAGAATAGTTTTGAGCCAGAAATTCTCGTAAGTTTTGCAACAATATGCTCTCTATTTCTTGAACTTCTATGCCAATAGACTTAAACTCTTTTAAGTTTTTTTGGGGAGGAGCTACTAAAATTTTTAGAGGAATTTGACAATCACCAAGTCGAGAATGGATTAATTGACTAGGTAATAAACGGAGAGGCCAATATTCGAAACTCTTATTAATTTCTGGTAATTTTAAGGCAGTTTCTTCAATTTTTTGACTGATTGGTCCCAATAAATCCTGCTTAGTTATTGATGAATAGCCATTAACTGATTGTTGAGGTTGTACTACTGATTTGTTTTCAACTCCATCTGACTGGAGGATTAAACTCGTATTTTGAATTATTTCTTGAGCGATATCACTATGGTCTTTTTTAATACCCAAGGAGCTTAAAGCAATTTTAGCTTGTCTGTTCTGCTGATTTTTAATTTCACTTTGAACAGTATCTAAAAAAATATTAGTGCCTGTATAAGCCAAACTAGTAAAAATTGGCTTGGCGACTTGAATTAATAAGTTAACCCACTGCTCCATAAAAACTATTCTGAACTCAAGAAACTTGGTTTTGCCATTAAATATAGCACTAGACTAAAGCTCTAGCGAATGGTTATTGGAACTTCAACAAAAATCAAACTCCAACTCTGTTTATTTGGCACAATTATGCTTCTTAGGGTAACCCTAAGAGGGAAATTTTGTCCGTTTCTTCCCAAGGGACTAATCCAATATCTGTCCTACCTAAATGACCGTAAGTTGCTAGCTGTTTATAAAATCCCCCTTTGATCAGTGCGGGCAGAAATCTCAGATTAAATTTTTTAATAATGCCTGCTAGTCGAAAATCAAAATGCTTTTCCAAGAGGGCTTTGATTTTTTCATCGGGGATTGTTCCTGTACCAAAAGTTTCTACTTGAATACTTACTGGTCGCGCTAATCCAATGGAATAACTAAGCTGTACTTCACATTCCTCTGCCAAACCTGCTGCTACGACATTTTTGGCAGCATAACGAGCAGCATAAGCTCCTACTCGATCTATTCTAGTCGGGTCTTTGCCACTGAGGGCTGCCCCACTATGCCGTGAATATTCGCCGTAGGTATCGATCGCGTTTTTTCTCCCTGTAACACCAGAATGGGCAGCAGGACCTCCGATAATGAAAGCTCCATCGGGGTTGATAAATATCCTGGTATCAGCATCAGGTTTAATAATTTCTTTCTCAAAGACAGGATCAATAACGGTGGCTCGAATATCCTCTTCCAGTTGTTTAAGGTCTGGACTGGCTAAGTGGTCAAGGGGGTACTGACTGGCAATAATCGTAATGCTATGGATGCGGGAGGGTTGGCGATCGCAATATTCTACTCCCACTTGAGTTTTACCATCGGGAGTAAGATAGGGCAGAATATTTTCCACTCTAACTTCTGTGAGTCTTCTGGCTAGTTGATGGGCTAACCAAATGGGTAGAGGCATCAAAACTGGTGTTTGATTGCAAGCAAAGCCAAAGACAGTTGCTTGGTTTTTGACTGCTATTTCTTCTATTTCTGCATCAGAGAGTGTTTGTTCGTCAAAGTGACGATATTCACTGGGAGGTAATTCTTTAAGGCTAGTAACAATGCTACAAGTTTTAGCACTGAAAGAAGATTGATCATAACCTACTTGTTTAATTACTTGTCGAGCAATTTTGGTAAAGTCAATGAGTGCATCGGACTCAAACCTTGCTGCAATAAAAACAATAGCTGTTGCCACCGCACATTCAGTTACTACTCGCGTAAAGGGATCGTGTCGCAAAAAATGATCCACAATCGCGTCGCTGATGCGATCGCATAATTTATCGGGATGTCCTTCGGTGACTGATTCGGAGGTAAACATAAAATCTTGTTTCATGGTTTTTCTCCTATAACCTTTTTAGTCTTTTCATTAAATAAAAGTGGGAGTAAGGCACTGTTACTAATCACTACACCATCAAGCAGATTCAGAGGTGTAACCTGTAGTAAACTTCTCAAACCAGGAATCACTAAGCAGATCAGTTGGAGAGTCAAAGAACCACTAAGAGCAACGGTTAAATAATGGTTTGGTGGTAACTCGATAGTATTAAGGGGTTTACTAGAACGACAACTTAAAGCGTGGAGTAACTGACTTGTGACTAGGCTCATAAAGGCAATAGAACTGGCATGGGGACCAATACCATAGCGGGCAATCCCATAACCATAAGCTGCCATGGTACTTACAGACAAGAACCTATCCCACTAATAATATTTTGTTAATCCAGATATGAACGGTAGCTAGAGACAAAAAAGCATCAAAATTAATTTTTTGACGTTCCCATCGAACAACTAGACGACGATACTTACGTTGATACCAGGCAAAACATCGCTCTTGTTGAAATCTGGGAACAGATATTTTTATAGGTCTTCCACGATTTTTTTTTGATTTATAAGTACGTTTGGGAAATTGAGGTCGAATACCTCTTTTTCTCAAAATAGCTCTTTTTTCTTGAGAATCATAGCCTTTATCTGCTGCTAAAACTTTAATTCTTTTTTTAGGTCTGCCTCTTTTAAGAGTTTTTAATTTAACACTATCAAGTAATGGAATAATCTGAGCTCGTTCACTTCCATTCGCAGCCGTAGTACTATTAGATAAAGGCATACCATTTCCTTCAGTTAAAGTATGAATTAAAATGCCTTTTCCTTTGTAGCCATATCCAACTTCTTCACCCCCTCCCTTTCCAGGGGGAAAAAGAGCCATCTATGGCTCCATAATTCCAGTTGATTAATCCTTTACTGTCAGCGATCGCTAATATTCTGGCTTGTAAATGTTCAAATGTTCCGTCTTCTTTCCATTTTTTTAACCAACGATGAGCAGAACTTTTTGATGCCCAAATTTTTCCTTTAGGAAGGTCACACCAACGACAACCACTAATCAAAATGTATATTAAACTATTCAAAACATATCGAAAAGGGGTATGAGGCATTCCTTTTCCTCTTGGGTTTTTAGTTGGAAAAATATCCTCAAAAAGTTTCCATTCTAAATCGTTTAGACCTTCGAATCTTCCTGGCATTTATTTTTTTTTACTCAGAGGATATCACATTCTGAATATTAGTGGGATAGGTTCATATACACAAGCGATGGTAATGCTTTGGAGCGAGTCAGACAAGGTATCTGCTACTGCTTACAATGAAATTATTGAAACAGTTGATAACTGTGCTGCTCATCTGCGGACACTTGAAGATCGGGACTACTTAGCTATACTGAAGAATTCCAAGGGTAAGTTAACTCTCAAAGCTGTCAAAGCCAGATTAGACGAACTAGATTCAGGTCAAGAATATACCGTACTTGCAGACTATATAGAAACCGATAAAAAATTAAAGTCAGCACAGAAAAAAGCCAAAGAACTCTTCACCGAAATTGAAAAAAGATTCTTCCCGCTACTAACTAAAGATCCCTTACCTGGCAACCTGCAAGAACTTCAGGCGACGGTATGCTATTTAGACTTGCTAGAGAAGCAAGCAAAATTGAAAGAAAAACTCAACGGTAAAACTGTCAACAAGACAAGAATACCAGGACTCATCGAACAGTTAGACAATCTGGCTTATGAAAAATATCCTCAACTTAGCGAGGATGAAGTTAGAACCTTGGTAATAGATGATAAATGGCTAACCACCTTAGCTACTGCAATTCAAACAGAACTAGATCGTGTATCTCAAACACTTACAGGGCGCATTCGGCAACTAGCAGAACGTTATGAAACCCCGTTACCCGATCTTGAGAAAGAAGTAGAAGAGTTATCTGCCCGTGTGAGCGAAAATCTTAAGAAGATGGGGGCAATATGGAATTAAAACCAGGATACAAGCAGACGGAAGTGGGAGTTATCCCAGAAGATTGGGATGTAGTAGTTTTAGGAGAAATTGGAAAATTTAAAAATGGCATAAATAAAAACAAGGAAAGTTTTGGTTTTGGCTTTCCTTTTATAAATCTGCTAGATGTTTTTGGAAAAGCCAAAATCTCTAACTCTTCAACATTAGGATTAATTAACTCTACCAAAATAGAAAGAAGTGAATACAACTTGAAAAAAGGAGATGTAATTTTCGTACGCTCGTCAGTAAAACCTGAAGGTGTAGGGTTAACTTCTGTAGTTATAGAAAATCTAGAAAATACCGTCTATAGTGGATTTTTAATCAGATTTAGAGAGAATATTGATTTTGACTTAGGGTATAAAGCTTATTGTTTTTATGAGGAAAAATTTAGGCAAAGATTAATTGATAGTAGTACAGTCAGTGCCAACACAAATATAAATCAAGATGCTTTAAAAAAGCTGAAGCTACCTCTTCCGCCAACAATAGAAGAACAAAAAGCGATCGCAACTGCTCTCTCGGACATAGATAATTTACTGGGAGTACTAGATCGACTCATAGCTAAGAAGCAGAATCTTAAACAGTCTGCAATGCAACAACTTCTTACTGGTAAGAAGCGTTTACCTGGGTTTAGTAGAGAGTGGGAAGTATGTTCAATTGATGAATTGATAGCCAAAAATATTATTGAAAAACCCCTTGATGGCAATCACGGAAACATTCACCCTACTAGCCAAGATTATGTTGATGATGGAATACCTTTTATCATGGCAAACAATGTACATGATGGAATTATAGATTTCAAAAACTGTAATTTTATTACAAGAGAGAAAGCAGATAATTTACAAAAAGGATTTTCTTTTGTTGGAGACATATTGTTAACTCATAAAGGAACTGTCGGAAATACTGCAATCGTAAGTAAAATTGCCACTGATTATATTATGCTTACTCCGCAAGTAACCTACTACAGAGTTAAAGACAAGAGCAAAATAATAAATACCTACATAAAATATTATTTTGATACCAACTATTTTCAGACTCTTCTTAAAGACTTATCAGGAGGAGGAACAAGAGCTTATATAGGAATTACAAAACAGAGAAAATTGCCTTTTATTCTTCCAACACTTCCCGAACAAAAAGCGATCGCATCTATCCTGTCTGACATGGACACGGAAATAGCTACCCTTGAAAAACGCCGTGACAAAACCCATAATATCAAGCAAGCTATGATGCAGGAGTTACTAACAGGAAAAACTAGACTTGTCGAACCAGGAAAAGAGTAAATAAACAAAGTCTAAAATTGAATATCATTCCATTCTTTAGCTTCAGCAAAGCGACTGAGATGGTTGACATTGGTGGTGGCAATGACAATATATCTGCCTGGATACTCTTTCTCTAATAGCTTGTATTGAGCGCAGATAATTACATCAGCATCAAGACTTTTTTCGTCGGCGGTAGGCATTCCCTGAATGCGGGCTTCTGCCCAGATACTCGCTGCTTCTTTCATCACTTCATCAGTTAGAGGTAAGAAAGCTATATAATTTCTTAGATCGTCTAGCTCTTTAATACTATCAATGTTGGACTTACGTAAAGATTCCAGAATCAAACTTCTTCTTACTTCATAATCGCAGATATAGCTACTAACAACATATATCCCTTTTCCTAATAATGAAAACAACCAATTGTTAACAGCAACAGTTTCTTCTGTACGATTAGTATTACAGAGCTTGCCTAAAATTCCAGAGTCAATAAAAACTATCATCTAGTGTTCGTATAGTTTTCTTCCTTCTGGTCGATAAGCATCCATAGTCTTTTTAAAACTCTCAAAAAACTCAGCTTTTTCGGCTGATGGCTTCTCTTGCTTCATCCTGTCGATTTTTTCTTTGAGTTTCTTCATCTTCGGCTGATTGAGGCGTAATTGTTCCTCCCTATCCCAAGTACCATTATGTTTTTTTTCTGTTTCTATCTGAAGGTGTTTTTTAATCGAACTAACTTCTTGAGAATTAAGAGCGATCGCTTGAGGGTAACCTTCAAGGATTAAGGAATATCCCTCGCCTGCTGTTTCATCATTAGGAATCAATGCTATAAAGCGAGATAAATCTATAATTTTTCCAGTGGATAATTCGATAGTTTTATTCATATTTACCTCCTTTACTTGAAACAAGTCTTAAAACGCGATTGAAGAAAATGAAAGCATAATTAGAATTTTATAGTATTACGGGGATGCGCTAAGACACTCATTACTTCTTACTCATTACTCAATTTATAAGATAGCCTGTAGGAAACCGATTTAGTATGTCTAATATCTCCCGCCCACGTTCCGAACTTGAGACACAAAACCGAGTTGTGGATCTCTTCACCAATAAAGATCGCGGTGATTGTCTCGGTTATGATTATCTGGGCTATTGGAAATATCGTTCAAACAATCGCCCCATTGAAACCGAATTGTTGCGCCAAAACCTCACAAAACGGGGTTATTCCCATGCTCATATCTCCGCAGCCTTACAAGAGCTAGCAGAAAAAGCAGACACTACAGATGTTACTCTTTATCAAGCCAATCTTCGTACCTATCAATTACTTCGTTATCCCATTCCCGTACAAATTACCGCAGGACAACCTCACCAAGATGTACACCTTATAGATTGGGACAATGTTGAAGCCAATGATTTTGGTTTAGCGGAAGAAGTAACTCTTAGGGGTGGTCATGAAAGAAGACCCGATCTCGTAATTTACATTAATGGTATTGCCATTGGTGTAATCGAACTAAAACGCAGTTCGGTTAGTATTGGTGATGGGATACGCCAACTTATCACCAACCAGGAAGAAATTTTTAATAAAGGCTTCTTTAGCACCGTACAATTGGTCTTTGCAGGTAACGATACCCAAGGACTCTATTACGGTACTACAGGCACACCAGAGAAGTTGTTTGTTAACTGGAAGCTGCTAAATCCTAGTGATTCAATTGCTCGCGGTTATCTGCTCGATCGCCCTTTAGCGGAAATGTGTGACAAGTCGCGCTTACTGGACATAATCCGCAATTTCATTGTCTTCGATGCAGGACAGAAAAAAGTCCCTCGTCCCCATCAATTTGTAGGAATCAAAAAAGCTCAAGAACGAATTCGCACACAAGAAGGCGGGGTAATTTGGCATACCCAAGGTAGCGGGAAAAGCATTCTCATGGTGCTATTAGCTAAATGGCTGTTGGAACACGATCCTAATGGTCGGATCTTAATTATTACCGATCGCGATGAACTCGACCAACAAATTGAAGAGGTAATGATAAATTCAGGCATTGTTAGCCCTGATTCTGATTCCCCTAAACCTCGCATCACTTCCAGAGCGCAGTTTGTGGAAAAACTCTCCTCTGCCAACCCTCGTTTACTCTGCGCCCTAATTCACAAGTTTGACCTCGATCTCAAAGGCGATCCGCCTCCCATTCACGGTCGTTTCTACGTATTTGTGGATGAGTGTCACCGTACTCAAGGGGGCGATCTGAACAAACAGATGAAAC
Organism: Xenococcaceae cyanobacterium MO_167.B52; assembly: GCA_030065315.1. Taxonomy (GTDB): domain Bacteria; phylum Cyanobacteriota; class Cyanobacteriia; order Cyanobacteriales; family Xenococcaceae; genus JASJCP01. The sequence goes on from JASJDB010000091.1 coordinate 13,138, forward strand.
GTTGGCTAGCTAATGCTATTTTCATCGGCTTCACTGGTACGCCTCTCCTCCGCAAAGATAAAAAAGCTACCCGCGAAGTTTTTGGTACTTATATTCATACCTATAAATTCCACGAAGCGGTCAAAGATAAGGTAATTTTAGATTTAAAATACGAAGCCCGTACCGTACCCCAGCGATTAACCTCACAACAAGCAATTGATGACTGGTTTGAAGAAGCAACAAGACGACTAAATAACTTTCAACGTGCCGTTGTTCGCCAAAGCTGGGCAACGATGGAGAAACTAATGAGTTCGGGCGATCGCAAAAATAGAATTGTGGGAAGTATTATTCACGATTTTAGAGTACTTCCTCGACTAAACAGCGATCGTGGAACTGCTATCTTAGTCGCAGCATCAATTTACGATGCCTGTCATTATTACCGTCTCTTTCACAATACCCCTTTTGGCGAATACTGCGGTATCGTAACCTCCTATCAACCAAACCATAACCAGATCTCTCGCGAACCTACTGGCAGCGACGAACGTTACAAATACGATACTTACACGAGGTTTGTCTTGAGTCCGAATCAAACTACCAAGCAATACGAAACTGAAATCAAACGTCGCTTTAAAGATGAACCTGCAAACTGCAAATTACTAATTGTTGTC
>JASJDB010000092.1 GCA_030065315.1 Xenococcaceae cyanobacterium MO_167.B52
AGTTGGCTCTAATAATTCAATACTTCTTAATCCAAAAGCTGGGGTTAATTGTTCTGGATTTAAAAAACTTTCTACTGTTTGCCATCCTTCATCAAAATAATTATTAAACCATTGACCTAAATTAATTAGAGGACTATCTGTAACGGGTTCAGTTAAATCATGTAGGCAATCAATTAATGTTTCTGGGGGATCCAGATGGGCAATCTGTAAATTTTGGGTTTTTACTTGAGATGTGAAACCTAAAATAGTAGCCCTTTTTAAATTATCATCCATGCTTACTATCACATAACCAATGGTTGAATCCCAAACTTCCATCGGAATATAACAACTATCAGCAGTAGTTTTAATGGGACGACATTCTAATTTTCCTCGTCCTGGTAAATCTAAATCTGCTACGTTATTACTAGTTCGCATTAGGGGATTCCAACTGTCGCTGTTTGCCAAATCTGTGGGAATTTCCAACATACTCAAATAGTTATTTACCACCAATACAGCTAAAGTATTCAATAAAACTTGTTCCGCCTTTTCCTCACCGAATTCTTGTGCAGCAAAATCACGGGCTATTTTGCGGTTTTCTTGAGTAATGGGTAGAGGAATAGCAAACTTTTCTATTCCCTGAGATTGAAAAATCATAATATGACTATTGGGTTTATATGTATCCTTGAGATTTACTAAATTCTCTGAGTAATGGCTTACACTTGCGTTGATAAAAACTACTCAGGGTACCTGCTGGAACAGCGTATTCTTGGGCTAATTTTTCCCAAGGAGTCTCAGGTGGTAATCGTCTTAGAATTAAAACTTGAGAAGTAATATGAGGATGATTATCTAAACAAATTTTACGCAACCTTTCTTGAGTATCTGCTGAAGCCCAGGCTTTAATCTCTTCTAATATGGGAGGAATATCCGCCCTAGCTGGTAGATTAGCCACTGGATCAATAACTTTGTTATCTGAATCCATTACTATGGATACTGTGTGCTGCTTTTGTTTCACCATTGTGATGTAACCATCTTTGAGTCGCCACTTAAGATAAGTATTTAACCAAGTAACAAGATTGGCTTGCTCAGGATTATAAGCTTTACTGGATTTTCCTTCGCAGATATTACGACAAAAATAGATCCAAGTTTCTTGCAGAGCATCCTCATAATAGGAGGTATTTTCTTGCCATAATCGACTGTTTACTAGTCTGATAATTTTTGTTAAATTTTTTTGGCGTTTTCTACTCCCAGGAGGATGCTTACAGGCTTCTTGTACAAGCTGCGATAAGGTTTGTGATGACTGTTTCATCTGTTATGGGATTGGCGAAGTTAAACTAGGAATTTACCTTCGACTATAAATTTTTAGTTTTGAGTTCTTCGTTAATTTTACGTTCTTGATTGACATAAGTTGTTTAATGAAGTCAAAGTAGAGCGAGGAAGGTTGGTCGGGGAAACCTACCAAGAGGAGGACGTGATGGGCGAAGCGTCTTCGCCCATTTCAGCCGTCCGTCAAGCCTCGCTTTGCTCTGTCATCAAAGGGCAGAGTACTTTATACCTTCTAAGAAGATTTCAGTCTTACAGACACCTTTCACGCAATTCTTTACAAAAATACATATTTTGCAGTTTAAACTTCTTCCATAAGTCTTTAATTGTCCTTAGCTTTTAGGCAAATTACTAAGAACAAATGACTGCGAGGTTTACTTACCATGTCCAATGGCAGTGTTGACAAAAAATTAATAACTTTTGAGCTAAAAAATTATTTTTGCCAGAGATCTATTAGCCTCTTAATACTCACTATCCTGGAATTTATCTCTTCTAGGATTATCTTCCCATTCTGATCTTTCGTCTCTCGCCGATGGCTCTTCTCGATCCCAATCTTTTGATTCATCAGAATAATCAGAATCATCCATTGGCTGATAATCTACATAATCACTAGAAACTACATCATCTTCATCGTCGTAGCTTCTACCAATGCCTTCATCGTAGCTTCTGCCTATCCCCTCATCGTAACTTCTACCAATGCCTTCATCATAAGGACGTTTTCTTAATTCATCAAAATTGCTATTTCTATCAGATTCATAACCTCTTTTTCTTTCTGCTCCTGGATAATTTCTATCTACATCATCAGAGGAGTTTCTCCAAGATGTGTTGCGGGATGGTTCATCATAATAGCGATCGCTTCTAGTAGAGGTTCTACCCAGATCATCTTCATATTCAGAACGAGAGGAGTAGGGACGCTCGTCAGAATTACTGGGTCTTTCTGGTCTATAGCGATCGCCTAAATCTTCGGAACTGGGACGACGACGAGGGGGATAAACATCCTGTTCTCTTGGTTGTGAAGCACGACGACGGGGGTTTCTGCGAGATTGGGGGTCATCATAACCACGAAGTCTAGGACTATCATAGTTAGGTTTGGCATTTGTGTAATCATAGCTGTCTTCAATGCGACCGCGATCATATTCTTCTTCCCGATAAACCCTAGTTCGGCTGACAGGACGTTCCCGATCTACAGTAGGAGTATTTTTCCTAGCTTGTTCTGTTGCTACTGCCCTTAAGCGAATACACTCTACAGCAAAGAAAATTGCTGACCCAGATAATAAAAATTGACCAAACTGTAAAATTGGGTCGAGTCTCCATCCTTGAAATAAAAGAATAAAACCACATAGGAGACCAACAGCAGCAAAAAATATATCATGATCTCGGGACAATTCTGGACGTACAGAACGTAAAAAATAGAGTGAAGCTCCTGCTACTGCCAAAAATAATCCTAATATACTGGCTGAATTCAGCCCAAAGTTAACCATTGCTGCTCTCCGTCGTTACCGATAGAAGTTTCTTTTTACTTTACTTTATTTAAATCAGACTAGTCTGATGCTATTGATTCTAATTTCTTTTTATTCTGTCTTACATTCTCGAATATTGCCTGGTGATATTTCGCTAAATACCCAAAAAAATTAGTATCGGAAATAGTATTCCGATACGTCATTCTATTAACTAGTATATTCTTTTATAGTTATTTTGAACTAGGAACGTTTAATTTTGTCGAATTGGCTAAAAATCAGCAGGGCTACAGTCGCAGGAATTACTACAATTAAGCCACCAGCTACCAAGCTCCAAATAAAATTAGATAAAGAAGGGGTCATAGTTTTAAATCCTTGTTATTGATACTTGAACTTCCCTCGCTAAAAGCTAAGGATTCCCTTATAGACTCTTATCTAGAGAGAGTTTTAAACTCTGCCCCAGACAGACCGTCTTTACAGGGCTGTTTCACCGCGAGCGTTCCGACCGCAGGTTTGTTATTTATTTAGTGGGCTTTACCGCTAAAGGCATTGTACCACTAGCTTTGGCTTTAGTTTTTGACACTCACACGTCTGAAAGCGCGTGTGATTCTTAAGAGATATCAGAATCCTTAAAGGGCTAGCCAAAAGCCCCCTACTCTCTCGCCTACCCCTTCCAACCTTCCCACCCCCTTCAACTTCCCCCTGCAAGGGGGAAACCTAATGTTCCTCTCCTGAAAGGAGAGGGTAGGAGAGGTGGGGAAGACCATATGTTCTCTCCTGAAAGGAGAGATTAACAGAGGTAGGTCTGAGCATACTTTTAATTTAGGTGTACTTAGCTATGTTTATCTGTTTTGTTTACCTATTCCTGAAAGCTTCACTTGCAAAGGCTAGGTAAGCGAGTGTTTAACACTGAGTTTTGGGTTTCCCGCAACTACCTTTTAATGCTTAGTGTCCAGAGCGAGTAGTCTCACCATCAATTCAGAAGTCCTTGGGACTTACTAGGTACAGAAATTTTACCATATTCACGGGTATTTTAATGCCCCTCTCGTGTTTCCTGAGTGCCTGCCCCTTGGGGTTTCCTCAAGCGTTTATACAGCAGATACTACGTGCTTTAATTATGAAAATTCCAATTTTTGGATTCGTCTGATTTCTAGATATGGCAAATCTATCGGATTGATATTTCTCAAGGCAACCAGACAGAGCTAAAATACAAAACAGATTGTACATATTTCGTAATAAATCATTATCAAAATAATAGTTAAAGGAATATAACTAATGAACTTAGCTACTATCGGGACTTTAATTTTAGGTCTTATATTAGTATTAATGACTATTTTGTTTATTTTTAGAATTGTTTTGACTTGGTATCCTCAATTAGAGCTAAATCGCTTTCCCTTTAATCTAATTACTATCCCTACCGAACCTTTCCTGGCTCCTTCCCGAAAAATTATTCCTCCCTTGGGTGGAGTGGATATAACTCCTATTATCTGGGTTGGTATTTGTACCCTACTCAGAGAAATACTATTAGGTCAACAAGGTTTGATTACTATGCTATTAAGGGTTTCTTAGCATCAGTTCACCAGGATATCCAACTTACTGTTGACATCCTCCCGCCCGCATAGCGGGGGGATTCCGAAGAATCTAGAGGTTCTTGGTTCAACGAGTCCACTTCAACTAACTTCCTTGCGGTTGTTAGTCCAGAGATGGTTCTCTCCCCAAGCGTTTAAGCCTTTACAGACTTGGTTTAGGGATGCCCTCCCTTACCTGAGAATACGAATATTGTGTTTCTCTGTACTTGTTGGTTGAATATTTTACCTGTACGACCTTTCCCGTACAGAACCCTATATATTCAGTTTTCCAAGGTGCGTTAGTCGTTAGACTACACAGAAATTGATGAACACACTTCGACTCGTAACGCTGTTATCACCGTAGTAGAAGGAACAGGAAACTTAAATTAAGAAGGCAAAGATATTGCTTTGGCACCAGGAATATTGGTGTTTATGCCAGCAAATGCACCCCACGCCCTACAAGCTCAAGAAAATTTAGCATTCATCCTGACTTTATCGGAACAAGTTTCAGTTATTGGTCATTAATCATTGGTTACGAAAGATAAAGAATAAACAACAAAGGAGAAATTATGTTTTGCGAACAGTGCGAACAAACTGCCAGCGGTAATGGTTGTCATCAATGGGGTGCTTGCGGGAAAAGTCCCCAAGTGAATGCAGTACAGGATTTATTAGTTTATTGTTTACGAGGACTTGCTCCCGTAGTACTTCGGGCTAAAGAGTTGAGTATTGATACCAGAGAAGCAGACAGATTTAGCTGTGAATCTATGTTTGCAACTATGACTAATGTCAACTTTGACCAGAAGCGATTTACTAAATATATCAAAAAAGCGATCGCACTGCGAGAAAATCTCAAAGCCCAAGTTCAGCAAACAGCAAATATTACTTGGTCAGAAATATCTAATTACGAACCAGATTACAACGAAAGTTTAGTAGAACAGGGACAAAATTATAATTTAGAGTTAATTGGTAAGTCAGGGGCAAATGTCGATATCTTTTCTCTGAAACTTACTGCATTGTATGGGGTTAAGGGGGCTGCTTCCTATACTTTCCATGCTTACGAATTGGGACAAGAAGACGAAGCAGTATATCAATTTGTGCAACAGGTTTTAGCTACTATCGACAGTGAGGATTTAACTGTAGAAGATTGGGTTAATCTGAATCTGGAAATCGGTAAAATCAACCTACGGGCAATGGAATTAATTGATGCTGGACATACTAGCACCTATGGTCATCCCGTACCTACTGCTGTCCCTTTGAATCATAAACCAGGTAAGGCAATTTTAGTTTCAGGACATGACATTAAACAACTAGCAGCCATATTAAAACAGACCTTAGATAAAGATATTACTGTCTATACTCACGGGGAATTGTTACCTGCCCACGGCTATCCTAAACTAAAAGAAAAATATCCCCACTTCTACGGACATTTTGGCACTGCTTGGCAAAATCAAACTAAAGACTTTGCTAAATTCCCTGGCGCAATTGTAGTTACTACTAACTGCCTCATGCCTCCCCACGAACATTATGAAGAAAAACTGTTTACTCTAGGACCCGTGGGCTATGCTGGGTTAAATTATCTCCCTGCTAAAGCAGATGGCAGTATAGACTTTACTCCTGTAATTGAAGAAGCTCAAGAGTTACCAGGATTCACTGAAGAATCAGAATATCGGAGCGTTACTACAGGTTTTGCTCGCAATGCTGTTTTAGGCGTAGCTGATCAGGTTATTGATGCGGTAAAACAAGGCAAAATTCGTCACTTCTTCTTAGTTGGTGGTTGTGATGGAGCAAAACCAGACCGCAATTACTACGCTGAATTTGTGGATAAAGTACCCGATGATTGTGTAGTTCTAACTCTTGCCTGTGGTAAATTCCGCTTCTTTGACAAAGAAATGGGCAATATTGGGGGCATTCCTCGCTTACTGGATGTAGGACAGTGTAATGATGCTTATTCGGCAATTCAAATTGCTGTAGCTCTTGCTAATGCCTTTGAGGTAGGAGTTAACGAAATACCCTTATCGATGATTCTTTCTTGGTACGAACAAAAAGCAGTAGCGGTATTACTCACCCTATTATATTTAGGAATTAAAGATATCCGCCTTGGTCCCACAATTCCCGCTTTTCTCTCTGCTAATGTTTTACAACTCTTGTCAGAAAAATATAATCTGCAACCAATTACTACTCCCGATGCAGATTTAGCAGCTTGTTTAGCTTAACAGCCCTTCGGGCGAGGCAGGAGACAGGGGGCAGCCCTAAAGGATTTCCTGCTGCCTCCTGCCTTTCAACTCCTGCCTCCTTTAATAATGACTGCCAGATTTACGATGGTGAACCGCCGTAACCCCTTCCGACTGTAGCAATTTACCTTTTTCTGCTACTGCATATACTAGCCAGTGATCGCCACATTCTATTCTATTATCAACCCGACATTCAATGTAAGCTAAAGCTTCACTGAGAATCGGACAGCCATTTTCAGCTTCTTCTGTGTCAACGCCAACAAAACGATTTTCTCCTGGTGCAAAAGGTTTGAGAAATTGTTTCATCAAGCTAATATGTTTACCTTGTTGAAGAATGTTTAAGGCAAACCGCGCTCCTGGGTGTAATAAAGATTCAATCGCCCTTTCTTTGGCTACTGCTACTGTTAAACCAGGGGGGTTAAAAGTGGCTTGGGATACCCAAGAAGCTAACATAGCACCCGATACTTCTTCTTGTTTGGTGGTAACAACACACAGAGAGCCGATTACACGCCCCATAGCTTGCTCTGTTCGATCTGTTCCTGATGTTCCCTGAGAAATTTTGGGGGTACGGGCGCGTAGGGCTTTTTTCAAAGCTTGAGCAAAATCGGTTCCCGCTTCTTCACAGGCTTTTAGTATGGCATCGGTGGGTTTAAATTTAACTCGAATTGGCTCAAAACCAAAGCTATAACCAGCATTACGAAACTTGCTTTCCAAAATATCTATGGCTTCCCCACTCCAACCATAGGAGCCAAAAACTCCTGCTAGTTTGGTTTGGTTGGTATTGTTTAAAACTATTCCTAAAGCGGTTTGAATTTGAGTCGGAGCGTGTCCTCCCAGGGTGGGAGAACCCATAATAAAACCTTGGGCTTTTTCTACTGCTACTTTAATCGTCTCTGGCTCGGCAGATTCTGCGTTGATTGCTTCTACCCCTACTCCAGCCTTAGTAATGCCTCTTGCGATCGCTTGAGCTATAGTAGTGGTGTTGCCATAAGCAGAAGCATAAATTAGAGCTGTGGTAATTTCGCGAGTATTTTGGGTTTTTAACCATTCTCGATAGTTACTAGTCAATTCTTTAATACTGTATTTAACCAAACCACCATGACCAACGCCATAGATTTTGGCTGGTTTTTCAGCAAGTTTATCCAAAGCTGTGGTAATTTGCCGAGCGTGGGGGGCAATGAGACAATCAAAGTAGTAGCGACGATCATCCATATCTATTGTCCATCCTTCATCAAAAACTCGATCGCCACATACGTGCATTCCGAAAAGTTTATCAGTGTAGAGAACTTGAGTTTTAGGATCGTAGGTGCAGAGTAGATCAGGATAACGAGGATTGGGAGTGAAAATAAAATTTAAATTATGACCATTTCCCAAATCTAGATTATCTTCTTTTTTAATAACGAGAATTTCAAATTGTATCTCTTCTAAAATATTCTTAAGTGCGATCGCTCCTGGGTTGGAACAAACCACTGTAATGTGGGGAGCAAGATTTAAAAGTTTTTTGAGAGTGGTAAGACGATTGGGATTAATATGTCCCAAAATTAGATAATCTATAGTTTCTGGATCAATTCTTTGAGTTAAAGCAGCTAGAAATATATCAGAAAAGGATTCCCCTGGAATATCAATTAGGGCTGTTTTATCCCCTTCAATTAAGTAGGAGTTGGCAGTAGTTCCTTTTTTAAGAGCGTATTCAATCTCAAACTTTAATCGATCCCAAGTCCGCGATCGCAATACTCTGGTGTTATCAGCGACGGGAAATACTTGTACGTCTTTAGTTCTGTCTAATTTCATGGATTAATTAATCAACTCACAGAGGAACTCAAAATGCAATATTCGAGTTGTCTTAAATCATATCTTATTTACCGAATGGTTGGGTTTAAAGCCCCGTCCTTCTAGGACGGCTTTAATGCTACAATTATACCTATGAAGACGTACAAATTTAAGCTATACAAACACAGAAGAAACAAATATTTGCACTATTCAATCAATGCTAGTGCCAGTATTTATAATCATTGTATTGCGTTGTACAAACGCTACTACAAAATGTTTGGCAAGCACTTAAACCAGTATCGTCTCATGAAGCATATAGCCAAGCTCCGAAAACGGGTGAGATACTGGCAACAAGTCGGTTCTCAAGCTGTGCAAGATATAATTCAGCGCATCGAAAAAGCGTATAAATTGTTCTTCAAGCAGCACAAAAAAGGAACTAGACCGCCAGGATTTAAAAAGAGAAAAAAGTATAAATCTTTCACTCTTAAACAAGCTGGCTATAAGTTTGTCTGTGAGAATAAAATCAGAATAGGTAAGCAAGTATTTAAGTTTTCTTTTAGTAGAAAAATTGAAGGAAAAGTTAAGACCTTAACTGTTAAAAGAAATAACTTAGGCGAATTATTTATCTTGGTTGTCACTGACCATCAAGACGAAATCATCCCAAATATGACGGGTAAAATCGCAGGCTGGGATTTCGGACTTCGCACTTTTCTAATTGGCAGTGATGGAACAACTATCGAATCTCCTTTATTCTTCAAGCAACTGAGAAACAAGTTAAACGCTGCTAATCGTTCCTTGTCTAGGAAGCAGAAAGGTTCTAACAATTGGTACAAAGCAAAAGACCATCTCAACCGTGTCTATGAGGAAATAAATCACAAAAGACATGATTGGTTTTGGAAACTATCTCATCAATTAACAGATGAATACGATGTACTGATATTTGAAGACCTTAATCTCAAGGGAATGCAAAGGTTATGGGGCAGAAAAATATCTGACTTGGCATTTGCTACTTTTCTAGAGATTTTGCAAACAGTGGCAGAGGCTAAAGCTAAAACAATTCACTTTATAGATCGGTTTTATCCCAGCACCAAGACCTGTTCTCATTGTGGGCATATCAACCAAGAATTAACGCTTAAAGATAGATTCTGGGATTGCACAAGCTGCCATACGAAGAGGATTCCAAGAGATTTAAACGCAGCAATTAATATCTGTAGGGTTGGGGCATCAACCCTTAAGCTAGACACCGTAAGACCATCAATGATGGCTAGTGTTGCCTGAATTTAGAATCCTCTCGGCTAAAGCCGAGAGGAGTATGTCAACTGAGCTTATTTCTGGAGGTGGTTGAAGAAGGAGTCAGAATACAGGAGTCAGGAGAGAAGTAGAATGGGGATTCAAACCCAACCTATTTCTGGCAACTTAGCCAAATATTTTTAGAGACGCAAAATCTTGCGCCTCCAATTTATAAGTTACATTACAACTTTTTTCGCCAATCCTAAGCCTCGTAGTACTTGAATCGCCCACCAGGTAACATCAATTTCCCACCAACGTTGACCAGCTTTGGCAACATGGGGTCTGAAATGATGATTGTTGTGCCAACCCTCGCCATAAGCCAAGATACCTACCCACCAGAGATTGAGAGAGCCGTCTTCACATTCAAAGTTTTTGTAGCCCCAGAAGTGGGTAGCGGAGTTAACAAACCAAGTACAATGCCACAGGGTTACGGCTCTGACAAACACACCGTAGATGACGAAAGACCAACCGCCAAGAGCCAGCAAAGCAAACCCTAAAGCAACCTGAAGCAGAATAAAGTTATTGTTTAACCAACGATAGTAAGGGTCTCTATCAGCGCGAGGGGCATATTTTCTGTATTGTTCGTAGTCAAAATATTTATCTTGCTTATACATCAACCAACCCATATGACTCCACCAAAAACCTCTTTTAGCAGAATAGGGGTCTTTATCATTATCTTCTGTGTAAGCATGGTGTAAGTTATGTCCTGCTACCCAAAAAATAGGACCTCCCTCTACTGCTAATGCACCAAAAGTCACTAAAGTTCTTTCTAACCACTTCGGCACTTGTAAACTGCGGTGAGTCAAAATGCGATGGTATCCCAAACAGATCCCAAGACTACCTGTTAACCAATGCAAGAAAATTGCTACACCCAAGGCAGACCAAGAGAAAAACCAAGGGGCAGCAAGAGCTACAAGATGTAGAGAAGCAAAAAAGAAAATGTTTACCCAACAAGGTTTTAATTTTTCTTCTGTCTTTTCTATTGTTAAAGGTTTTTTGGGGGCAATTAATTGTTGTGTCATTACTAACTTGTTCTAAAAATGGTTTGCAGTTATAAAACTCATGGCTTGTTGAGTTATTGACCGCTAATGCTTAATCTATGGAATACTCGCTGATCTTATGGCTATAATTTTAAATAAGTTTTGCAAGTATCACTTACATTTTGCAGTGTAGCAGGTATGACAAATAGCTGCAAGTGCCACTTACATTATCTACTTGAACCAGCTAACTCCATCAGCTTTATGCCTAATCCCCGAAAGTCCACCAAAGCGCGTCTCATCGAAGCTGCCTTAGATTTATTTGCCGAAAGAGGTGTTACGGAAACTACTACTAAGGCTGTTGCAGAACGTGCCCAGGTGAACGAAGTTACTTTGTTTCGGAATTTCGGGAACAAGTACCGCTTGCTTTTGGCTGTGATTGAAGACTCAGCAGTGTTTGCTAGACTAGTTCATACTTTAGTAGAACAGGCTAGTGTTCGGGATAATCTGGCAGATTTTTTAGCAGAATATGCCCAAGAAAGCTTGCGTACTCTCAAAAAAGCTCCAGATTTGGTGCGTTCTATTGTAGGGGAGGCTGGTAACTATCCTAAGGAAAATCGTGCTGCGTTGGGGAAAGGTTTAAGCGAAGCTAATCGTTATGTAGCAGACTATTTAGATAAAGCGATCGCAAAAGAGCATTTAGTTAGTAATCTCACATCAGAACAAATTGTCAATTTACTGAACTTTTTCCTGTTGGGCTACTTTATAGTTGAGTCCAGTGTAGAAGGCTATGCTTTATGGGATGAGGAAGATGATTTTTTAGACAGTTTAGTCACTCTATTTCTGCAAGGTTCTTTTCCTAGCTCCGACGTAACTGCTGATGAGGCTGTAATAAGTAGTATTAAAGTTAATACGGAAGAAGTAGCAGATTTACCAGCTAGCCTAGTGCGATCGCTATTTCTCCAAGGCAAAAAACTAGGGAAACAAGAATATGCTCTAGTCTATGTGCTATTTGCTGGGGGTTTAACTTTAGAAGAAGTTTTACAGTTAGAGCGATCGCACTCTATAGTTGAACCACCTCAACACATCTTACATATCAATGGAGCCACAGGGCGACAAGTTCCTCTAAATCAATGGGTGATGGGATTTCGCTACGGTTCAAAATCTAATAATCCTCTAATCCAATGGCTCAAAACCCGTAAGGATGATAATCCAGCAGTTTTTATCAATAATGCAAGTGATGCTGTCACTGCAACTGAATTACAAACCATGTGGGATGAGGTTAGCTTTAACTTATTTACTCCCCAAGGAGAAAAACCCATAATTAGTCAAGCCAAACAGACTTGGTGCGTCGAGATGTTGATGCGAGGGATGGAATTAGAAGACTTAAGTATTCTAAGTGGGATGACAACTAAGCAACTCCAAAAATACGCCCAAAGAGCCAGAAATAAAGCAGCCCTTGAAGCTGCGGTGCGTTTAGATCAGAAAAAAGTTTAGGGGATTTTGACGAAGTCACCGCAGGCTCGGTCATTTTATGGCGGAGTAACGGTGACTCTAGTACCTGATTTGATCTGTTCCGTAGGATGAAGAATGACTTTTTCTTGAGTCTGCAATCCCTCGTTGATTACAGCTTCAAAATTACTCCTTTGACTAACTTTTATCTGACGTTTTTGAGCCTGATTATTTTCCACGACAAAAGTACACCAAGTATCAGATACTTCTGGATTATTATCGGGTTCGCAACGAAACAAAGCACTTACAGGAATAACTAAAACCTCTTTTCCTGACCAAATCACAGTTTTTGTTTCCACTCGATAGCGATCGCGAAGTTCCCCCCTTGCTAGTGGATTCAAACCCCTTTCTGAATCAACAAAATCAGCAATAACATTAACTCTCTGCTCCTCTACTCCCAAAGCTGACACTTTAGTAAAAGCAGAAGGTTCCACATAACGCACTTTTGCTTCTAGAGTTGAGCCTCCACCCCAGTGTTCAAGAAACATAGTTGCACCAGGCTTAACCTTTACGGCATCGGAAGAGAGTAAATCTACCACAATTTCTAAATCTTGGGGATTTCCTAGTTCTAAAAGTTCAGCCCCTGCTTCGACATATTTGCTACTTTCTAACTTGACCCTAAATACATAGCCATCAATAGGAGATGTAATGTTAGTACGTTTAGCATCATCAGTCAGTTTTGCTAGTTCTGCTTCAACACTAGCAATTCGAGCATCATACACATCCAAGAGATAATCTGGATCTTGTTGCTCGGCACGCAGGACAGCCAGAGCTTCCTGAGCAGCATTAACTTCTGCTCTTGCACTGTCGGCTATTCTAGCTTCCACTTCTAAAGCTCTAATTTTAGTAATTTCTGCCAATTCAGTGCGTTCTTTTGCCTGGCGAGAAATTACCCCGTCGCTGTGTAATTTTTGATTACGCTCACGATCGCGTTTTGCCTGGTCTAATTCTGCTTTAGCTCTTTCTATACTAGCCAAAGCTTCTTTTTGTTTGGCTATTGCTGCTCTAATTCTGGCTTCAGCTTGAGCGATCGCTTCTTTTTTGGGACGCTGAGTTTCTACTCCTGCTTTTTCTGCTTGCCATCGACTTAATCTAGCTTGAGCCTCCCTAATATCAGACTCTAGAGGCAAGGGATCAATTTGAGCAATAATTTGTCCCTTGGTTACGGGATCTCCTTCATCTAACTCAATTCTTGCTAATCTACCTTCTATAGGTGCATAAATCACATAACGTTTACGAATTCGGGTTTCTCCTTCTTCATCTACAGTTACCTGCACATCACTACGTTTTACTTCTGCTACCTCAACCACAATAGGAGGGGGACGAAATGCCAAAACTAGTATGGTAAGTATGCCTAATCCTCCTAAAACAGAGGATAATCGCTGAAATAAATGATGATTTTTTTTCTTGTATGTGGTTTGGGCGATCGCTTCTTGAGCTTCCTGCTCTTGATTGAATTGAACTGGTTTTAATGGATCATCGATCATTGTTCAATTAGATTAGCGGTCACCTCACGATACTAACAAATTATCAATTATACGAAATCCTGTTTAGATACAACACTTTAAATTTGTGGGAATTTAGAATGCAGAATTTAGCCCTAAAGGCACTAAAGTATTCCCTTCGGTCATTCCCTATCGGTCAATTCAGAAAGGTTTAAGCTAATTCTA
>JASJDB010000093.1 GCA_030065315.1 Xenococcaceae cyanobacterium MO_167.B52
GCACCCTTTCTAGTGGGATGGTTCGTGCCACAGAAACCTCCTGTGTATTTAAAAATCAAATGGTAATTGACCAGCGGTCAGAGCATAGTGGAAGTGCGGTCTTAGAGGTTGCTTGTATAAGCGACTTTTTTAAGAACGCTCACCGCTTTTACAAGTCCGTGTTGCCTGGGAAGCCCCCAGGGATTTATGACGTTGGGAGGATGCTCCTGGTTATCCGAAGGTGTATCCTTTAGGAATCCTTTAGGACAAGGAGTAAGTATATCCAACCACCGTGTTGACGGACGTGGCGGAGTAATCTCTGACTATTCTTTACACTATTTACAATTTTATACTTTTCCCTGTTGAAGTCTATGACATAGGGCTAGTACATTTAGTGGTTTTTAATCGATGGCATACCATTAGTAACGATAATGAGCAAAAGCTTTATTGGCTTCTGCCATGCGATGGGTTTCTTCCCGTTTTTTCATTGCTCCGCCTGTTTCGTTGGCTGCATCCATGATTTCATTAGCCAAACGACTTGCCATAGTTCTACCACCTCTACCACGGGAAAATTTAATTAACCAACGCAAAGCTAGAGCAGTTCCTCTGCTTGGTTTTACTTCCATTGGTACTTGGTAGGTTGCACCACCAACACGACGAGCTTTTACTTCCACTAAGGGAGTAAGATTTTTCATCGCTTGCTCGAATACTTCTAGAGGCTCTTTCCCTGTTCTTTCTCCAATGATCGAAAAGGCATCATAAACAATGCGTGCTGCTAGGGAATTTTTGCCAGATGTCATAACCTGTCTAATAGTCATATTGACTAGACGGCTATTATATAAAGGGTCTGGAGGAATGGGACGTTTCTTTTTGGTTGAACGACGAGACATGGCTTATATTTTTCTGTACTTGATTGTATATGAGCTATCAGTTTGGATTTGTTCCTACTGGTATGATTCAGTTAGGAGCTACAACTATCAATAATTTGACATTAGTCAGGGCTATCTTTCTTGACGAACAGTAACATTAACCCAAGTCAAATTTCTTTTACATCTAGAACTAGTTAATCGGCTTGATCTGTGCTAACTCAGTAGCTCGCAAAAAGCCAAAGAGATAGGATATGAGTCTATTTAGGACGTTTGGTTCCGTATTTAGAGCGACCTTGCTTTCTGTCTTTAACTCCAGTAGTATCAAGAGTTCCACGAACAATATGATATCTAACACCAGGTAGATCTTTTACCCTACCACCACGGATCAAAACTACTGAGTGCTCCTGTAAATTATGACCAATTCCTGGGATGTAGGCAGTTACTTCAAATCCTGAAGTTAATCTAACCCTGGCAACTTTTCTCAGAGCCGAATTAGGTTTTTTGGGTGTAGTTGTATATACTCTAGTGCATACACCGCGACGTTGAGGACATTCTTTGAGTGCTGGTGATTTAGTTTTCTTTTGCAGCTTAGAACGTTCACTGCGAATTAGTTGCTGAATGGTAGGCATAGTTTGTCTAGGAGTACAATTAAGTCCTCTTGATTGGAAAATTTATCTATAAAATAGCAGACAAATTCTAATGATATACAATTAAGACCCCTAGTGTCAATAACCAGGGATGACTCTAGGGAAAATTGCTAAATTGTTCTTGTGTGAAGATGGGTTGATTAATTTAAATCAACTCTCTAACATCGGCAATTTCTCCTTTGACCGCAGCAGCTACTACCATTGCGGGACTCATCAAGAGGGTTCTTCCTGTAGATGAACCTTGACGACCTTTAAAATTACGATTAGAAGAAGAAGCACTAATCTGATCTCCTTGTAATTTATCTGGGTTCATTGCTAAACACATAGAGCAGCCTGGCTCACGCCATTCAAACCCAGCTTGGGTAAAGATTTTATCTAACCCTTCTGCTTCTGCTGCTTCTTTTACTTTCTCTGAGGCTGGCACAATAAAAGCTTTAATTCCTGATGCTACGTGTCTACCTTGAGCAAATTTAGCTGCTTCTTGTAGGTCACTTAGTCTCCCATTGGTACAACTACCCACAAAGCAAACATCGATTTTTGTCCCTTTAATGGGTTTTCCTGGAGTCAGTTGCATGTATTTATAGGCTGCTTTAGCGATCGCACGTTCGTTTTCTGCTATAGTTTCTGGTGTGGGGATCGCTTCACTTACCCCGATTCCTTGTCCTGGAGTAATGCCCCAAGTTATTGTGGGCTCAATTTCAGCAGCATCAAAGGTAACTACATCATCATATACAGCATCCGCATCACTCCTGATACTCTGCCACCACTCTACTGCTTTATCCCAGTCTGCTCCTTTCGGGGCAAAGTCTTTGCCTTTTAAATAGTCAAAGGTAACCTGATCGGGATTAATATAACCGCAACGGGCACCACCTTCGATCGACATATTACATACAGTCATTCTCTCTTCCATATTCATAGCTTCAAAGGTAGTACCTGCGTATTCGTAGGCATAGCCCACACCACCTTTGACTCCCAATTTACGAATGATATGAAGAATGACATCTTTAGCATATACTCCTGGGGCGAGTTTGCCATTAACTTCGATTTTCCGTACTTTTAATTTCGATAAGGAAAGGGTTTGAGAAGCTAAAACATCCCTGACTTGGGAAGTACCGATCCCAAAGGCAATTGCGCCGAAAGCTCCATGAGTGGAAGTATGGGAGTCTCCGCAAGCTACGGTCATTCCTGGTTGAGTTAAACCCATTTCAGGAGCGATCGCATGAACTATACCTTGATTTCCTGAACCAATATTATAAAATTTGATGCCATAGTCTTGAGTATTTTTTTCTAAGGCTTGCATCATTTCTTCTGCCAGAACATCGGCAAAAGGACGTGCTTGATTTTCTGTAGGAACGATATGATCCACTGTGGCTACAGTGCGATCAGGATACAATACTTTTAGTCCTCTTTCTCTCAGCATGGCAAAAGCCTGGGGACTGGTTACTTCGTGGATTAGATGTAGCCCGATAAATAACTGAGTTTGACCAGAAGGTAATGTTCCAACTGTATGTGAATTCCAAACCTTGTCAAATAACGTTCCTTTACTCATAATTTGTGGCGCACTAGATTCTGATATCTGTAATTTATTTTACAGTTTTACTGCTGTCGATTATTTGATTTTACTTATTATGTTAGAGTACGAAGCTAAAATCTTGTGACGCAATGAGGTCAATCTTGACTTACTTTAAAAATATGACGATTATAGTGACCTACTATTTCAAATTGAAAATGATCTACGCTCGTCATTGCTAAATAAATTCCCAAGCCTCTAGGCATTCGTTCTAACAGAGGCAGCGTAAAATTAGATTCTCCTCCACACTATTTCAGGAATACTTTTTGTTCTACTCGTATCCTGTATTACGCTTTCTATTTTCAGTCATGTGGATTTGTCAAGGGGAATAATATCAAATCATGCCAGATGTGCTATTAATCCATTAGGTAATCGTCTGAAAAAAGGATTAATAATATAATACAAAAACTCAAGAGCTTAAATCAGAAATAAAAGAGCAAAATTTAATCGGATCACTAAAGAATTGGATTTTTAAGAACTCAAATTTGCCAAATAATAATTATTCTCAGAATGAGAATTGCTGCTGCATAGATAAAAAATGAAGTATCAATCATGGTAAATGGTAGCATTCAAAAGTTAGTATTTCTAAAAAAGTCTAATGAATATTAACTGGAGTTACTAATGGAATACACAGCTAATGCCGATACTATGCTCAAAAAAGAACCTGTTCAAGGTAGTACACTTCCTGACGATCAAAAAGTTAATGTTCCTAAAGGTACAACCTATGGAGTTGAACAAGTAATTAAAACCGATGGTTTACATAGTTATGTCGAGTTACAGTCTGAAGCAGGTTCTTGGTGGATTTATCTGCCCCATTGGGACACAGGGAGCACTGGTATTGTCACCGTCGTTTTTACACTTGAGCAAGCCCATAGCAGCGAATTAATTAACGGCTCTTTAACGTTTAAAGATAATGGTAATCAAGTCTTAACAGTGGTTGCTTCTTCGGGGCTTCCAGGTTATCAATACGCTGGTGCTCACACCGTTACAGGAAAAGGTTACATACCCCCTGCTGATGATTGGAAAATTAACACGAATGGCTATTATTTGAGAACTCAAGGCATAGAAGGGATGTTTTATCATATTACCCCCGATCCTCGGTTTGGGAGAAGCGAAATAGGACTTCATCGTGATGCCAATGTACCCGGGTCGTCGGGCTGCATTGTTGTCAGGGATTCTAATACTTTTAACAACCAGGTAGTCCCTTTTATAGACCGCTTAGCCAATAAACAATCCCAGATTACGCTGTCGGTTATTTATACTTAATGTTGTCATTGGTTAGTTGACAATTTTATAAGCCCATGCAAGGTAAGGAGGTGCCTGCTTGATTTTTTTTTGCGATCGCAAAAATCACAACAGTCGAGTCACTTTACTTGTTGGATGCTTAAGTATCTTCTGTGTTTCTCCTGCCCTCGCTGATTCTTGTCAAAAATCCGTTGTGGTCAGTCGAGATGGTTATGTCAATGTCCGATCTTCCCCACAAGTTATAAAGGATAATGTTAATGTTATAGGCACTTTACCCATCGGGCTGTCCTTTGAGCAAATTCGCCCACCTTATTATGGATGGGTTAACATTCGCACCCCATTTTTCGGTTGGATTAAAGACAGTCAAGTTTCTACGTTGTCCTGTGATGCTGCGACCAAGTTATTACTTGAAGAGGGTTTAGATACCATTTCCCGTTTTGGCAAACAAGCGATCACCGGCAATTTAACTTCCGCGGAAATATTTCTGCGAATGGCTCAAGGTTTAGATGGTTTTGTGGCTGAGGTTTATTTAAGCTCAGTGACTGATTGGGCATCTCAGAATCCGTCTTTATTGGTGTCTGTTCTTCAGAGGCAATCTTCAGTGATTCGTCAATCGGTGCTTGATACTCTCAATACGGGTCTAGGGACTAAAGAATCTCCTGAACGCATTCAGTTTGAACAGTTTCTTAAAACATTACCGACCAATCATATTATTGTTCAGGAATGGAAGAAATTTTGACTTTTGGTATCAAACAATTGTGGTAATCTTCTCTTGGTAATTTTGTCAATGCGAAACTCCTATCGTATTAATGGGAATTCATCGTGTCCCGACCCTAAATATGATCAATTATGTTTAGGTTTTGAGTAGGTACTTTAATATCTAATTTTGACTAGAGACGGATTTTGAGATAAGTTTCAATTAATTCTTTGTCCTGTGGAGACATCGAACCAATGAAATTTTTTAGGAGATAATGCCAGATGAATAGGATCTCCTTCTTGTAGATTTTGTATGGATAATAAAGCTCTAATTATTATCTCTGAATTATTTAGTTTGACACTAACTAATTTTTCTTTTCCTAGCTCTTCAATTAGCATAATATTGCCTTTGACAGCTTTCATATTTTCAGGTTTTCCTAAGTTTATGTGTTCTGGTCTCATTCCTAGGACTATACTTTTTCCTGAAAAATTGTCACGATTAAAAGGTATTGTATTTTCTCCCAGTTTTACCGTATTATCTTGATGTTGAAGAGTAAATAAATTCATCTGAGGACTACCAACAAAGCTGGCAACAAATTCATTAGCTGGATGGAAATAAATACGACTAGGAGTATCTAATTGTTGTACTTCTCCTTTGTATAATACAGCTACTCTTGAAGAGAGAGTCATGGCTTCAGTTTGATCGTGGGTTACATAGACTACTGGTTTATTTTGGGCTTTAAATAATTGCTTCATTTGGCTTCTTACTTGTTCCCTTAATAAAGCATCTAAATTACTTAGGGGTTCATCTAATAAAAAAACTTCTGGATCTCTTACTAAGGCTCTAGCTAAAGCTACTCTTTGTCTTTGTCCTCCCGACATTTTTCCAGGTTTACGATCTAACAAATTTGTTAATTCTAAAGTAGTAGCTGCTTGAGTTAATCTGCGATTAATTTCTTCGGCAGGCATTTTTTTGAGTTTTAAAGCAGTGATAATATTTTCCGCTGCGGTCATATGGGGATAAAGAGCATAACTTTGAAATACCATAGCAATATTGCGCTCTCCTGGTGCAATATTGTTAACGTTCCTATTCCCAATAATTACTTTTCCTTTGGTAGCTGTTTCTAATCCTGCAATTAGACGGAGTAAAGTAGATTTACCACAACCAGAAGGACCTAATAATGTTAAAAATTCTCCATCTTCTACGCTTAAGGAAATATTATTAACAGGGATTACATCAGAACGATACTGTTTTACTAAGTTTTGTATTTCTAGTTTTGCCATTAGGATTAATCTAAATTATGCAACGTCTAATTATTCCAGATTTGCCACCAAAGTTATCTTTACTGGATGATTTACAAGTTATTACTCCTGACTTGCCTATCGCTAGAACTCTTAATGTATCTCAATATAGTTTACAAGTCCTGGCAGAGACTATAGTACATCAACAAGGTATCGCGATCGCGTCTGCTTTATTTTCTCGTCGTTTGATGCAAGATACGGTAAGGGAAGTTTTAGGGGTGCAAGATATAACAGGAATCGCTATTTCTTGGTTAAATACTGTTAAGGAGTTATTGCGTAGTGGGATAGATTTTTTAGCTTTAGCAGATTTTCCTGAGTTGAGAGTAAAAAATATTGCTAAAGTTGCCCTTCTTTATCAACAAAAATTAAAGCAATTTAATTGTATAGATGCAGCACAATTATTTTGGCAAGCAGCAATAGATTGTAAGAACTTTAATTCTTATTTATTTTATGGTTATTTCGCCCCCACTCAAGATCAGATAGTTTTTATTAATGCTTTAGCTGGAAATAATAGTATTTTAGTTTTGCCTACAGGTAAAGATATAATTTTTACTGCTAATCGGGAAAAGATCGATTTTTTACAATCCCAGGGTTGGCAATTAAGTTCTTTAACGGCAAATAAAAGCCAAGAAGAAATTAATAATATTAAAGTAAATCCCATTCGTCAAATAAAGGCAACACAGAAACAAATAGAAGAAAAATTATATAGCTTTCCTGACCTCGAAGCAGAAGTAAGAGGAATCTTAACTAAAGTCAAAGCATTATTACATCAAGGAATTAAAGCCAAAGATATTGTTTTAGTCGCTAGAGATGAAAAACTATATGGTAGACTATTAGTAGACATTGCTTGGGAATATGATATTCCGCTTCGGGCTTTTTATGACATATCCCTAGAAGAGAGTCGTTTAGGTGCTTGGATAAGGGAATTATTAGAAGTTATTGCAATTTCAGATAATAACTTCCCTTTTGAAATTATTGCAAAAATACTGCGTCATCCTTTAGTAAAACAGCTTGATAATAATACTTGGCAAAAAGCCAAAATCACCTATCCTACAACTATAGAAACTTGGTCAGAATTAGGAATTAATTTATCTTTATTACAGTTTCCCAGCCAAGCTTCTCGAAGTGAATACTTGCAACTATTAGAAACAATTTTTGAATCTTGGAAAGTCCAAAATAAAGCTCAAACATGGGCAAAAGAAATAGTAGCTTTTTATCGCTTACAAGAAGCACTATATAATTGGTCACAATTTTCTCAAGAATCTATTGGTAAAAAACAATTTATTCAAGAAATAACCGAAATTACTAGTATTATTACCATTCCCGTTCAACCAGGTAGAGGAGGAGTAGAATTTCATTCCCCCTTATCTTTATCTGGTGCTAAGTATTCTTATGTTTTTGTTTTGGGAATGCTTGATGGAGTTTTTCCTAGTAATATTACAGAAGATTTAGTTTTGGATTTTTACAGTCGCAAGCAATTATTTGCTCAAGGGGACCAAATTTCCACAGCAGTAACTCTAGCCCAAAAAGAAAAATTACATTTTCATTTCTTATTACAAGTCGCCACTAAACAAATTACTTTTTCTTATCCTCTATTAATAGATCAAGAAGCTACTATCCCTAGTCCTTATTTACAATGTTTAAATCTGGAAGTTTCTAATTTTGAAACTCAATACCTCGCTAGTTGGTCAGAAATCAGACAAGTTTATCTACCACAAAAAATTACTATTAAAGATAATGTTTTACAAAACGCTGTTAAGTCTTGGAACATAGCAAAAGATCGGGAACTTTCTAAGACTGTAGGAGAATATCAAGGGGCAATTAATATTGCTGTAACTTCTAATAAGTTTACTTTTAGTGCTTCTCAACTTACTCAATTAGGACAATGTCCTTTTAAATGGTTTGCTACTAGATTGTTACAACTTAAACCATTACCAGAAATTGAATTAGATTTAAGTACTACGGCTAAAGGTAATATCTATCATCAGTGTTTAGATGCTGCTTTAGAAAACATTAAAACAGCCACAGACTTAGAAAAATTCAATCGCAAGCAACTGCAAGAAATATTGTTGCAAACAGAAACAGCATTAGCCATATCAGAACAATATATTTTATCTTTACCAGAAAAAAGACAAGAACTAATAGAATTACTCTATCGCAATTTAACTAATCCCAATTTTTTAGCCTCAGATGTAGAAGTTTTAAAAAGAGAATATGAATTTAAAATAGATTGGTATGGTTTAAAAGTTCAAGGACAAATAGACCGCATAGATCGCACTACTACGGGGTTAAAAGTCTTAGATTATAAATCTAGCAGTAGTATTCCTTCTGGTATCAAAGATGAATTCAATAAAGCTAGTATTGATTTACAATTACCAATCTATATCGATGCTGTAACAGAATCTTTTGAAACAGAATCGGTCGAGGCTAGTTACTATCATTTACCAAATCAAAAGATTAGAACTTATAAAAAATCTCAGCAACAAGAATTAGCAGAATTTGCTGATAAAGTTAAATCTCATCTAGAAAAAGGTTATTATCCTGTTGAACCTGACATTCAGCAAAAAGCCTGTCAGTATTGTAATTTTGATTTAGTATGTCGGAAAAAGTAATTAGCCAGTTCTCTGGTTGAGCATTTCAACTCCCGTCTGCGAAATTACCAACACAAAACAAGAATAAAAATATTATGGAAGATTATTTTACATTAAAGATGGAAACGGGACGAGTTGAGGCGATATGGATTAAACGAGGGAAACGGGCTCCTATGGATCGAGTAGAGGAGGCGGAAATGATTACAGGAAAAGGATTAGTGGGAAATGCCAACCAAGGGGGAAGAAGACAAGTAACGATTCTTGATGCTGAGGTATGGGAACGTGTAATGGAAGAATTATCTGCAACCATCGATCCTGCTGCACGTCGCGCCAATATTATGGTGCGTGGTTTAAATCTTGAAAATACTCGTAAACGGGTTCTGATCCTGGGCGAATGTAAAGTGAAGATTTTTACTGAAACTAAACCCTGTGAGCGAATGGATGAAGTGTTGCCAGGTTTGAAAGCAGCATTGTACAAAAATTGGGGTGGTGGTGCTTCGGGTCAAGTAATTAGTGGTGGTATTGTTCGGGTTGGTGCGATTGCAAAATGGGAAACTTGAGCTTTCTGAAGAAATTATGGATGGGTTTACCCAAGAAACCCAGTCACAACTATGGCAACTGGGTTAACTATTAATCTAGACAGCTAGATCTGTCTATCCTGGGAGCAAACTTAAGCGTTAGTTTCTGGTAAATGGATTTTGACTACTTTATTTTTTTCTTCCTCTACTTTAGGTAGGGTTAGGTTCAGAATACCATCTTTGTATTCTGCTGTGACTTTGGTATTGTTAATTTTCACTGGTAGAGGAATAACTCTGGAGAATTTACCATAACGGAATTCAGAACGAGTTGTTCCATCTGTTTCAGATTTGGTTTCAGATTTACGTTCGCCACTGATAGAAACCCGATCTGCCATTACTTGAATATCTAAGTCTTTGGCTTCCATACCAGGAACTTCTAATTTGAGGTGTAAGTCTTGCTCAGTTTGACTTAGTTCCGCTGCTGGAATTTTAGATAAGTTGCCCTCTTCACCCCATGAATCAGTAGTTAAAGCATCATCAAAAAGGCGATTTAGTTGGCGTTGCAAGGAACTCATTTCATGCCAGGGGTTGTATCTTACTAATGCCATATTCAATGTCTCCTTTGAAAGAATAAAACTGATTAATTGATTAGAATAATTCGTTAGCTTTTGGAATTACCTTTTATCTTCAATTTCTATATTAGTGGGGTCAGAAAAAGATAGTAAGTGTGGCTAATATCCCCTATATATTAGGGTTTTCTGCCCGAACAAAAACTATTGGTAATAACTCTAATCAATCAGGTTCGGTTGGGGAAATACTGGTCATAAGTAGCTCCACCTAAAAAAAATTAAAATAGACCAAAAGTAAATTATCCCTAAAACCTAACCCCTAAAACCTAACCCCTAAAACCTAATACCTATCAGGGGTTCCTCATCTAATTTGGTATAAAATGTACTTGACAGTTGAAGACCATTCCAATGAAATAACTGCCATTCCTGCCCTATTAGAATTAATCGATATCTCTGGAGCAATCATTACTATCGATGCGATGGGCACTTCTTTCTGAGATAGTTAGGACAAACCATTGTGATGGTGGAGAGAACTCGCCACCTGTGGAATAAAGTTACTCATGAAGTCCAGTTTTACCTGTCTTCTCTACCCCCAGACGCTCAGAATCTGGGCAATGCGATTCGCACCCATTGGGGCATAGAAAAGCGGTGCGACCCCGCTCGGGTTCCCCGAGCTAGGGAACGCGCACCAAGACACCAAGTCCATTGGACGAAAGGATGTAACTTTGCGGTGCGACCCTGCTGTCCTAAAGGATATATCCGAAGGTGTATCCTTTAGGACACTTTCGGATAAGGTTTCCTCCGCTAAGGAACGCGCACCAAGAGATGAGGAGCACTGTCGCGTCCGTGCTGGATTAGAGTCGATGCCTCTATTGCTAGAGGATACCTCTCCTTCAAAACGTAGCGTACAACTTTCACTGTACTACGCTCCTAGCTAACTTTAAGCTTTTGCTTTTGCTGTACTTTTGAGGAATGAACCTCTTGACCCTGATGACAACTTCGATGTAGTGCTATCAGATTGTTGGTTTTCCAATTATTATGGTTGCCGTCAATATGATGTAGCTCTACCTTTTCACCAGGCATGAATGCTAGTGAACAGTCCCCACATTTGTGTCCTTGTCTTTTTAAAGCTCTACTTGTGTAGCTATCGTACAAAGCAGAGTTCCTTTTTGACCAGTATGTAATATCTCCGTCGAAGGGGCTTTTTGTACCTTTGACATTGATAAATTTATTTACTGTCCAGGGAATCGGGGGAAAAGCTTTTCTTTTTTGCTCGTTGGTTTGTTGTCGGTTGTATCTACCTTGTTTACGAATGAATTTCCATGTCCAGTATCTGAGAGCCCATAAATCATGGTTTTTCATGTCACAGTATTTGTGGTAGTTTCTCCATCCTCTTATAATTGAGGCAACTTTTTGAATACGAGCTTCAAGCTTGAATCTACTGTCTTTGAGTGAAGTTTTAACTTTCTTAATGAGATTGCGGTAATTTTTGTCTGAGGGAGTGGAAATGAACTTTCCATTCCTTTTGACTTTGAAATGCCATCCTAGAAAGTCAAATCCTTCTGTCGATGCTATAAGTTTTGTCTTTGCCTCTTTGACTTCTAATCCTCTAATAGCCAAAAATTGGTCGATTTTTATCCGCAATTTTTTAGGGTCATTTTTAGGCTTGAGGATGAACACACAGTCGTCTGCATATCTGTACCCTTTTCCTAAATCTTCTAACCCATGTAAGGCAATGTTAGCAAGTAAGGGGCTTATACAACCGCCTTGTCCCCTGAATCAAGAGAAGAGTCTTAAGCGCTCGCTGCGTCAAAAAATGAAACGTGCAGCGATGAATAATGACTAGATGATGACTGTTCTACAATCCTTTTGTCAATAGGGTTTGAGACGCTATTACCCTGTAATACCTATCCTCACTATTTGATGTTTAATAAAGTGGAGCTACTTATAGCAATCCTAAATAATAGATCGGGGAGAAATTACTAATGACTCAAAACTAATTACCAAGGACATTCAGGTAGATCATTCTCACAAATTAAACAGTCGGAATACTATAGTTATTAAAAGTTCAAGAAAGTATCAGATTTTTCAGCAAAACAGTGAGGAAAGCCGAATACAAGGAGTAGTGTAATTGCCAAGGTCAAAAAAACAGGAATCAGTCAGAATTAATGACTAGAATTTAGATAGCAAAATATATCATACTTGCACAACGGAAAAACTATGGCTGTACTCGAAAAAGGTAATATCACGATCCATACCGAGAATATCTTTCCCATCATCAAGAAATCTCTCTATACAGATCACGAAATTTTCTTGCGAGAACTGATCTCTAACTCTGTAGATGCTATCTCAAAGTTAAAAATGGCATCTTTGGCGGGAGAAGCTACAGGAGAAGTACCCGAACCTCAAGTTACTATTAGTGTTGATTCAACCAAAAAAACTCTTTCTGTTTCTGATAATGGAATTGGCATGACGGCAGAAGAGGTTAAAAAGTATATTAACCAAGTTGCTTTTTCTAGTGCGGAAGACTTTATTCAAAAATATGAAAAAAGTGCTAATGATTTAATTGGTCACTTTGGATTAGGTTTCTACTCCTGCTTTATGGTGGCAAAACAAGTAGAAATTGATACTCTCTCTTATAAGGAAGGTGCAACACCAGTTCACTGGAGTTGTGATGGTTCCCCAGAATTTGAACTGACAGATTCGGAACGCACTACTGTGGGAACTACTATTACCTTAAGTCTCCAAGACGAAGAAAAAGAATACGCAGAAGTCCAACGGGTTAAACAGTTAGTTAAAACTTACTGTGACTTCATGCCTGTTAAAATCGTTATGGATGGGGAACAAATTAACAGACAAAAAGCATTATGGAAAGAGTCTCCTCAAAACCTTACCAAAGATGACTATTTAGAATTTTATCGCTATCTCTATCCCTTCCAAGAAGATCCCTTATTATGGGTGCATCTTAATACAGACTACCCTTTCTTACTGAATGGTATTCTCTATTTCCCCAAACTCAAGCCTGATGTAGATGTTTCCAAAGGACAGATGAAACTATTCTGTAATCAGGTATTTGTCAGCGATCATTGTGAAGAAATTATCCCTGATTTTCTGATGCCTTTACGGGGTGTGATCGATAGTCCTGATATCCCTCTTAATGTGTCTCGTAGTGCTTTAACTAATGATCGCACTGTGCGCCGTATTGCAGACTTTATTGCTAAAAAGATCGGCGATCGCCTAAAATCTTTGTATAATGAAAATCGTGATGAATATATCTCTTGTTGGGAAGATGTAGGAACTTTTGTTAAATACGGTTCGATGAAAAATGATAAGTTCCGCAAACAAGTGGAAGACTTCATTATCTATCGCACCACTTACCAACCTGATGCTACATCTGATGATACGGCAACTCCCACAGTAGAAGTACAAGCCGAGCCTGGAGACACTTGGGAAGATGTCAAAACTGATACTCCTACCAGTTCTAAACCCTATACTACTCTCCAAGAATATTTAGACAGAAATAAAGAAAAACATGAAAACAGCGTTTTCTACTGTAGTGATAGTTCTACCCAAGGCACTTATGTAGAACTATACAAAAATCAAGGTTTAGAAGTTCTATTCTTAGACTCTTTCATTGATACTAATTACTTTATTCCTTTCTTGGAGCGAGAACATAGTGATGTTAAGTTTTCTCGTGTTGACTCAGAACTAGATAAAACCCTAGTAGAAGACGATAAAGCTCAAGACATAGTAGATCCCACAACAAACAAAACTCGCAG
>JASJDB010000094.1 GCA_030065315.1 Xenococcaceae cyanobacterium MO_167.B52
TTTTCTCACCAAGACCCTGGTTATGTGGATTTAGTTACCAATAAGAGTGCAGATGTGACCCGGATTTACTTCCCCCCAGATGCTAATTGTTTGCTTTCGGTAACGGATCATTGCTTGAAGAGTAAAGATTACGTCAATGTAATTATCTCTGATAAGCAGATGCACCTCCAGTATCTAACTATGGAAGAAGCGATTAAGCACTGCACCAAAGGTATTGGGATCTGGGAATGGGCAAGTAACGATGACTGTGGAACAGAACCAGATGAACCGGATGTGATTATGGCTTGCTGTGGTGATATTCCCACGATGGAATCTTTAGCAGCAACCGCTATTTTAAGAGAGGAGTTCCCCCAACTCAAAGTCCGATTTATCAATGTGGTTGATCTTTACACCATACAATCGGAAACGGAACATCCTCACGGACTTTCAGAAAGAGACTTTAATACCCTATTTACAGAAGATAAGCCAATTATCTTTAACTTCCACGGCTATCCTTGGCTGATTCACAAACTGGCTTATCGTCGTACCAATCAACAGCGGCTTCATGTCAGGGGTTACAAAGAAAAAGGGAATATTAACACTCCCCTCGAACTAGCTATTCTCAATCAGGTTGATCGCTTTAATTTGGTAATTGATGTGATTGATCGTGTACCTAAGCTGGGTTCTAGAGCAGCCTATGTCAAAGAGCGCATGAAAAATGAGATTATTAGTAATCTTCACTATGCTCACAAACAAGGCATCGATCAGCCAGAAATAGTTAATTGGAAATGGCCTTATTAATTTAGTTAACAGTTAGCAGCAGTACAAGCTGATAAGTGAAATTAGAATAGTGATCGCCTTACTGAGATCCAGAAAAATCTGGTAAATGGCGATCGCTATTCTAGGGAAAAAACTTTAATTGGTCAATATAATGAGTGATTTAATCGCTATTGCTTACGACGATGAGTTCAAGGCAGAAGAAGTCCGTCTGACTTTAGCCAAATTACAGAAAGAGCATCTAATTGAAATGGAAGATGCAGCTGTTGTAGTTAAAGACAAAAATGGGAAAGTTAAGCTCAAACAAGCCATAGATTTGACCACAGCAGGAGCTATGAGTGGGGGATTTTGGGGCTTACTGATTGGAACTTTATTTTTAGTGCCTCTATTCGGTGCTGCTGTTGGTGCCACTACTGGAGCTATCAGTGGCGCACTGAGCGATATTGGAGTGGATGATGAGTTCATGAGAGAATTAGGGGAAAGTCTGCAATCAGAAACTTCCGCTCTGTTCGTTTTAGTTAGTAAAGTTACCCCAGATAAAGTACTAGAAGAAATTGCTCCCTATGGTGGTAAAGTGTTGCGGACTTCTCTAACTAAAGATAAAGAAGCAGAACTACAAGAAGTTCTCTCCCGTAGAGGGATTGAGCTAGAAAATACCCCAGAGATGGCAAACTAGTAAAGATTGATCATCCCTGTTGAGGAATTTTCTGCCCAAAATTATTAAATTTTGAAACGAGGAACAACAAATTATGGAAATTTCAACTCCCAAAGATAGAGAACCTACTCCAGAAGAACTAGAAGAACTAGAAAAACTCAAAGCAATAATAGAAGGAGCCATCTCAGATGGCAAACTAACAGGAGCAGAATTTGACCGAATCAAAGCTGCCATTGCTGCTGATCAAAAAGTAAGTTATGAAGAAATCCAGTTAGTTAGACAGCTTATTTATGACAAAATCGACAGTGGAGAACTGCAAAAGGTTTGGGATTAGCCCAAAAACCCCAGAAAATTGCCTAGTCTTCTATCTTGGCTCTGGCTTTCCTCTGAATCTGAAAAATCGATCCACTCATGATTACTCATGAGTAATACTTCTGCCATCTTGATACAGTGTAAACACAATTGACTTATGGACACAGCAGCACTCTGGCAACGCTATGAAGACTGGCTTTACTATCACGAAGGTTTAGGACTATATCTAGATGTCAGCCGAATGCGGTTTGATTCGGAGTTACTCGAAACCTTAAAGCCCAAATTCGCTCAAGCCTTTAAGGATATGGAGGCTCTGGAACAAGGAGCGATCGCAAATCCTGACGAAAACCGCATGGTTGGTCACTATTGGCTCCGTACTCCTGAATTAGCCCCCACCCAAGAACTCCGAACCGAAATTGCTCAGGGAATAGAGCAAATCGAAACCTTTGCTCAACAGATCCATAGTGGTGCAATTCATCCTCCTGAAGCACCTAAATTTACTGACATTTTGTCAATTGGCATTGGTGGTTCAGCCCTTGGACCTCAGTTTGTCGCCTCCGCCCTAGCTCCAGATCATCCCCCCCTAGAGATTCACTTTATTGATAACACTGACCCTGCTGGCATAGATCGGGTTCTAACCAAGATTAAGAACCGTCTAAAAAGTACCCTAGTCTTGGACACTAGCAAGTCTGGTGGTACCCCCGAACCCCGCAATGGGATGTTAGAAGTAAAGCAAGCCTATGAATCTCAGGGACTGAACTTTGCTCGATATGCCGTAGCTACTACGATGGAGGGCAGTAAGCTGGATCAGCTGGCTAAAGCCGAAGGCTGGCTTGCTCAATTCCCCATGTATGACTGGGTGGGAGGACGCACCTCCGAACTATCTGCTGTAGGACTGCTACCTGCTGCTCTCCAAGGTATTGACATCCGTGCTATGTTGGCTGGAGCCAGAGAAATGGATCTTGCTACCCGCATTCAGGACATCCCTAACAATCCAGCTGCTCTCCTGGCTTTATCCTGGTATTATTCTGGGGATGGTCAGGGTAAGAAAGATATGGTGATTCTACCCTACAAGGACAGCCTGTTACTATTCAGTCGCTACTTGCAGCAGTTAATCATGGAGTCTTTAGGTAAAGAAAAAGACCTCGATGGCAATATCGTTCATCAGGGGATTGCGGTCTATGGCAATAAAGGCTCAACAGATCAGCACGCCTATGTACAGCAACTGAGAGAAGGGGTGCCAAATTTTTTCGCTACTTTTATTGAGGTACTAGAAGACCGAAGCGGTTCTTCTATTGAAGTGCAACCAGGAATTACCTCTGGAGACTATTTAGCAGGATTCTTAGAGGGAACTCGCCAGGCACTTTACGAAAATCAGCGGGACTCGATTACCTTGACAATTCCCCAAGTGAATGCACGTACCGTGGGAGCCTTGATTGCTCTGTATGAACGGGCGGTTGGATTTTATGCTTCCCTAGTGAATATCAATGCCTACCATCAACCAGGGGTTGAAGCAGGGAAAAAAGCAGCTGCTTCACTGCTCAACTTACAAACCCAAGTAATGGCAGTACTCAAAGAAGTAAACACCCCCCTAGACATAGCAACTTTGGCAGCTAAAGCGGGAGCTTCAGAGCAAGTAGAAGCAGTTTACAAAATTCTGCGACACCTAGAAGCCAATGATAGAGGGATTATTTTCTATGGCGATCGCTCTAAACCATCCAGTCTCCAAGTCTCTGCTACCAGTGTCTAATATTCAAGATATAGTAGAAAAAATTTGCCACACAAGACAAAAAGTTGCTGCACAACACAGTGTTTTGGTGGCAATTAGTGGGATTGATGGCTGTGGCAAGGGGTATATTGCAGCAAAAATCTTAGATTTGTTAAAAATTAAGAAATTGAATGCCGTCATTATTAACGGTGACGGCTGGCTCAATCTCCCTAATCGAAGATTTAATTCTGATCAACCAGCCCAACATTTCTATCTAAATGCTTTTCGTTTCCAGGAAATGTTTAGGCAGCTTATTCTGCCTCTGCGGGATGAGCGGGCAATAACCATTGAAGTGGATTTTGTGGAAGAAACTGCTTCTAATTATCGTAAACATCTTTATCAATTTGAAAATGTAGATGTCATTCTACTAGAAGCAATTTACCTGCTCCAACCAGCTTTTATGGCTTACTACGATCTGACATTTTGGATCGATTGTAGCTTTAAAACAGCATTAGAGAGAGCTTTGACAAGAGGACAGGAGGGGTTGTCACCGAAAGAAACTATAAAAGCTTACCGTACCATTTATTTCCCTGCTCAGGAAATTCATTTTCAACGAGATAATCCCGTAAGTTTGGCTACAGGAATTATTAATAACGATGCCAAAATGAATCAAATGCAGGGGGAATATCCCAAATTATCTGAAATACAGTTTGCTGAAAAAGTTTTCTGCGACGGAAAGTAATAAGTAATAAATAATTATTGATTGATGAATCTAAACATCTATTTTCTCAGACATGGAGAAACTACCGCTAGTCAGACAGGAGGTTACTGCGGTGTTCTTGATGTTGAGTTGACTTCAGCAGGAAGAGAGATGGCAAAAGATTTTGCCCAAGCCTATAAGTCTTTTCCTTGGCAAGCTATTTTCTGTAGTCCCCTATTGCGTACTGTAGCAACAGCCGAACCCTTGTGCAGTGAACTCCAGATGGATCTGCAATTGAGGGAAGGACTCAAAGAGATTGCCTATGGTCAGTGGGAAGGCAAAACCCCACAAGAAGTGAATCGGCAGTTTCATGATGAATATGTGCGTTGGTTAGCCGATCCTGGCTGGAATTCTCCTACTGGTGGGGAAAAAGGCATTGATATTGCCCGTCGTAGTAGCGCAGTCCTAGAAGAAATTGAGCAAACTTACAGCAGTGGCAACGTTTTAGTGGTTTCCCACAAAGCAACGATCCGTATTATGTTATGTTCCTTACTGGGAATTGATGTTGGTCGCTATCGAGACCGCATTTTGATGCCAGTTGCTTCGGTTAGCATCGTGGAATTTACCGATAGAGGACCCCTACTCCGAGGTTTAGGCGATCGCTATCATTTGCGCCAATCCCTACAAGAACGAGAAGGAACTTAAGATCCAGGGGATTTTACATCATCCTTACTTCCCCTATTTACCTCGACTCGCAAAAAGTTTTTAATCTGAATTAACGCTTCAGCAACACCTTTTTCCCCTAGGGAGGACAGGCGATCGCCTAATTGGAAGTTAGCACCTGGAATAGCTAACAACCAAGCTTCAGGACATTTACGATAAAGAGCTTGAGTAAGACTCAGTATCGCCCTAGGATCGCTGAAATGACTTCTAATGTTAATTGAATTTAGGGGTTGTAAACTTTTTAGCTCAATTGTTTCTATCTCAGTATCTTGGCAGGCATCAACAAAAATAACCAAATCCACTTCAGCTAAGTTTTCAGCCAACTCAGGAGTCAATTGAAATCGAGATAGGGATCTTACTTCTGGTAAATGCCAACTAGCAACAACCTCAGCTACTCGCTCACCAATACCATCATCACTACGCAGGCTATTACCATAACCGATAATCAAGCATTTAGACACTATATTGATATTAATTACTCAAAATATATCCTTGTTGGATCATTATAGGAATCAGAAGACAATATCAGTTAAACAACAGAAAAATTTAAGCCACTATCCATAATCAATTTTGTTAAATTAAAAAGGAATTTTAACCATTAAAAACAAATGGGATGGAAGTTAGAGCAGCTACACCAGATGATGTATCATCAATTTTCTCATTCATCAAAAGAAAATCAGAATTTGACCGTAAAATTGGGGCATTTACTGGCGAATTAAAAGTATCTGAAACAAAAATATTGAAAACACTTTTTAGCAAGATTCCTGTTGCTTATAGCTTATTTGTGGAACATTCTGGCAAAGAAATCGGATTTGCTTTATATTACTTCCGCTATTCTTCATTTGCTGGTCAACCTATCCTTTGGCTCGACGATCTTTACGTAGATGAATCTATGAGAAGCCGAGGAGCAGGAACAGCATTAATGAATTATCTTGCTACCATTGCCAAAAATCAAAACTGTACTCATCTAGCTTGGAATGCTGATGCTAGGAATACCAGAGGCATTGAATTTTATCATCGCCTAGGTGCCAAAATCATTAAACAAGAAGCCAATCGCTGCTTTTTTAATTGGATTCCTCAATAAATTAAACCGCAATTAATCATGACTTTAACAACTTCATCTATAAAAAAAGTTAAAAGTGAAAGACTGTTGCCTTTCACTTTTTTTATTAAAAAAATACAAATTTTTCCAGATTAAATTAAAAAATGAATCTGACAACTATAAAGTAATAATTTAGGCTAAGACAAGCCTACTATCTCCGATCGCTCTGGTGGAGAGTTTAATCTCCCGCAAATAGTAGCTAGAGGAGGAAGCGATAGAAACTCCACATACTTAAGGTTTTAGCCTAAGAGAAACACTGTCTATACACCTGGCATCGCTCCCCTTTGGTGTATAGCAAAAGAACACAGCGACAGAACGTCTTTCCAGTGTCTATTGATTATTCTCTAAATATAACAAGAATTCATGACAACAACTATTAAATAAAGCTAAAAATTTGTAATTTCACCATGTTACTAAACCCCGTCCACTTAGAAAACTATAGTTTTATTTTTAATCACTGTTCCCTGTTCCCTCTTCCCTGTTCCCTTATGCGTAGCGGTATCCTTTAGGGCGAACAGATATCTAAAAACTACTGGTTTCAAACTATAGCGGTTCTCACAATTATGCGGTACACCCAATGAACGATGAACGATGAACGATGAACAAAAAGCTTAAGGTTACTGTACCTCACCAGTACGAGAATTGCTATAGATGCGGTTTAATTGGATACTTCTGACATCTCAATTACTCGATCTTCCATGTCTTTAACCAAAAAATTTAGGGGTTTATCACGACGAATTTTATATTTTAAACGTCGAGATTGTACTTTTAATAAAACATCTTCTAAACAACTACGATCAAAACAAACATGACGCTGACGGTCTTTGTAACCACCACTGGCACCAGAGATAATATGTAGCTGGGTATTTTTTTTCAGCTGATACCATAAACCATCGGAGCCATTAAGACCTGAATTGGTTGGGTTAGCAGACATATACATTGGGTCGATTGCTCCCGCCCCCATAGCTTGCTCATAGTTATAGTAGTAATGTAGAGGAATATCTGCTACTGGTAAGTTCAACAACCCTTCATAAAATTGTTGAGCAATTCTAAGATCGGAAACCATCATGGTGTAGACTTTTGGCGCACTGGAAAGAAACATCCACATCGCACCAGCATAGGCGACTAGGAGCATCACCATAATTCCTTGGGTAGAAAAAAGACTATCTAAAGCGATGGGTGGTAAAAATGCTCCTAAGTAATGATGGTAAATAATCATATTTCCAGAATAAACAGCGTTGATCATTATTGACTATTCTATAACTATGAGTTAAAAGATGATTTTTTCTACCCTAATTATAGGAAACTGAAGTTTAGGCTAGGAGAAAAGTTTTCTAGAGCTATTGTGAGCTAGATAAATTAGCTTAAAAGTTGATATTGTCTGATATCTGGAGCTTTGGCTAGTAAATCAGAACTTTCTCTAAATAACTCTGCCACTGGTCCTGAATCTAAGTGAGCCAAGAAGGCTGCCTTGGACTCCCATTCAGAAACCAGGGTAAATTCTGTTGGCTGATGAATATTTTGTAATAGCTCGTATTTGATACACCCTGCTTCTTGACGACTTGATGCTACTAGCTCTAGCAACAAGGTCTTAGACTTTTCTTCAGTACCTAAGACTGCTTCTAGGTGGGTTATCACTCGCAGTTTTGTATTAGTCATAAATAGTCTCGCGATCGCAAATCAATCTAATATTTCATGTAGCCTGAATTTATAAAATTTCAGCTGGGCATTGAAATATGAACCACGAAACAATATATCATTTCCGCTTACTTCTGCTCTTTATTTTCTTAAAAGATAATAAATAACGAACTAAAGATACAG
Organism: Xenococcaceae cyanobacterium MO_167.B52; assembly: GCA_030065315.1. Taxonomy (GTDB): domain Bacteria; phylum Cyanobacteriota; class Cyanobacteriia; order Cyanobacteriales; family Xenococcaceae; genus JASJCP01. The sequence goes on from JASJDB010000094.1 coordinate 7,778, forward strand.
AAGCTATATAATTTAGATTTTAATTTTATTTTCATAACAGATCTAAAAGTTATATAGTATGGCACTTCAAATAGTAGATATCGTCAAAGATAATCCTCAGCTTTTAGCATTTATCTTAATTGCTCTGGCTTTTTGGGTAGGCAAAATTAAGCTAGGCTCAGTCGTACTAGGTGCTCAGGCTGGAATTCTAGTGATGGGAACAGTCTTTGGTTATTTTGGCTTTGAGTTACCGCCCTTGCTAGGTGCTTTTAGTTTCTTGGTTTTTCTATTTGCGGTAGCTTATGAGGCTGGACCAGGATTTTTTGCTGTAGCATTACCCCAGTTAGGCAAGTTTATTACCTTAACTGTGGTTATTGTAGTTGCTGGACTGGTTCTGGCTGTGGGTTTCAGCAGGATTTTTGACTTCAACTTGGGAGTGGGTGCTGGTTTATTTACTGGAGCAGGAGTTAACCCTCCAGGTCTTGGTGCGGTAATAGACATAGTAAATACTGGTAAAATTCCGATGCCAGACGGTTTGTCTGGGAAAGAGGTAATTCAGTTTATTAATGTGACCTACGCCATAACCTATCTGGTGAGTTATCTAATTGCGATGCAATTACTGCGACAAGTCCCCCGACTTTTGAAGTTCGATCTTTCCCAAACTGCCAAAAAGGCTGAGTCTGGGATGAACCTCTCAGATGGTAGTGAAGAAGGTCTTTGGGCGCAAAGTCTTCGTGCTTACCGCCTAGTCAGTGAGGAAGGTATGGGCAAGTCCGTGGAAGAGATCCACAATATCACTCATTGTCAAATTGATAAGATAAAACGTGGTGGGATACTGTTAGATTTCCAGCCAGAAACTACTCTTAAGAAAGATGACTTGATATCTGTGGGTGGTCATAGACTAGCTCAGACTCACTTCAGGGAGATGATTGGACCAGAGATAGTTGATCGGGATTTGCTAGGAGAGGAAGTGCTGACTCGGGAGGTAATTGTGACCAATCCTGACATCTTTGGTAAGTCGCTTCGGGAATTGGAACGTTATGCTTATGCTTGTCAGCTAGGGCAATACACTCGCTCTGGTATAGCGTTGAAGATCGACCCCGAACTAAGGGTTATGCAGGGCGACCTGTTGAAAATAACTGGAACTAAGGCACACCTAGACCAAATTATTGATCGGATTGGCTATGCGGAGCGGGATATTAATGCTACGGACTTACTTACCTTTGCCTTGGGGATTTCCGCTGGCTTTATTCTCGGTCTAATCAGTATTCAGATTGGTGATATAACTATTGGTCTCGGTACTTCTAGTGGAGTGCTACTGGTGGGTCTGTTCATCGGCTATATGCGTTCTATCAAGCACAGTTTTGGGCTAGTACCTCCTGCTGCCATCTGGGTTTTCAAGCAGTTAGGCATATTACTTTTTTTAGCAGATGTGGGGCTCAAGGGAGGACCAAGTGTGGTGGAAGCACTGACCAATTTTGGTCCAGTCCTAATTCTTACAGCGATCGCAATTGGCACTTTGCCCTTAGCCCTAGGATATCTAATAGGCGATCGCTTTTTGAAAATGAATCAAGCACTATTACTGGGTGCTGTTGCTGGATGCGGGAGTAACACTCCTGCCATGCTAATGCTAGTACAGGATGCTAAAAACTCGATTCCAGGCATTGGTTATGCTGGCACTTATGCCATTACCTACATTATTAAAGTCATTGCTGCAACTTTAATCCTCTATATCCTGTAATAGTCTCTGGAGCTAGCTTGAAAATAGATTTTCTTTTTCTTATGATTAACTATTAGAGTTTTCGGTGATTAATAAAGAATGCTTAACCTGGACTTTACCGAAATTTTTTAGTCTAAGAAGTAAGAATAAAATAATCGGTTACTTTGTCTTTTTAGACTTTTTGCGACACAACTCTTTTTCTTGTATCTTAAATTTCAACCACGGTCGTAGTAAATCCTCTCAACGAAACTAAATGAAAACTATCAAGACCTCAGAATCTACGCCTATCTGCGTTGATTTCTTGACCAGTGAGCTACTTCAACAGCCAGGACAAATTGGGCTAACTATGGCTCCAGGTAAGCAGGATGAAGAAATCAATGTTATCTGGAATAGGAATCTTCAAGACGATTTGGAACGTTTAAAGGAGCACTATGGCGTTAAACGACTGGTCTGTCTACTGGCAGATGAAGAATTAAATCATCTCGGAATTCCCAATTTACTCTCTGAAGCTCAAGCCTATGGAATTACTTCTGAGTATCTCCCTATCCCCGATGATGGATTGCCTGAATCGCTTGAGGCGTTTTTGACCTTGGTCAATAAGCTAATCAATGCAGTCAGTTCCGGAGAAACTATTCTAATCCACTGCAAAGGTGGTCGAGGACGCACGGGAATGTTAGCAGCAGCCTGCTTGGTGCAGCTCGGTTTTTCTCCTGAAGACGCGATAGCTTCTGTCAGGCAGGTTCGTTCTGGCGCTCTAACTTCAGCTAAACAGCGAGATTTCGTTCATAATTTCAACAGTTTAGTTTAATTTTAATTGAAAACTGATTCCATTTAAGTACCGTAATCTACTCGTCTTATTTTCGTAAGAGACCGCTTTATCGCCGTAAAACTATCCTTTAACGAAATCAGACTAGAGCAAGCTAATTGCTCTGAAAACGTGTTTGTGCATACTTTCCGCTTCCCAAATTGGATATAACATTGTAAAACTAAATAACCCATCATTAATTAATAGACAAAACACTAGGGCAAAATCTGCCTCAAGAATGGATTCCAGGGGTTAATTTCTGCACTAAGAAGGTTTTACGGTTGGCGATTATCTTTTATGGAGTAAGGGTATCAGTTCAAGACTTTCTACAGGTCGGAGTTAGTGGAGCGATCGCTAGCGTGTTGATTGTGGTTACAACTTTTCTGTTAGGGATATTTCTGGGACAGCGAGTATTTAGGCTTGATCGAGATGTCTCTATACTAACGGCAGCAGGCAGTGCTGTATGTGGAGCAGCTGCGGTACTAGCAGTTGAAGATGTCCTCAAAGCGAGATCCTATAAGAGTGCTTTGGCGGTCAGTACAGTAGTTTTATTTACTGCGTCCCTCAACAGAATTAGTTAGTTTAATCAATAGCATAGATACATTTGGCTTAACTATGGCTATGACTGCATTAGGCATGGAAACCAATGTCCGTAAGTTTAAGGGAGTTGGCATGAAACCCATTTATTTAGGAGTTGTCTTTTGGGGATGGCTTATTTTTGGAGGTTATCTAATTGTTAGTTGGGTAGCCTAACAGGTAATGGATTTTGATATAAGAATAATTCTGACGGGGAAACCCCGTCAGATGGGACCTCAGAAAAATCTTGTAGAGGTTATCTGGCGGGATTAAAGCAGTTAAGAGTGATTGATTTAATAATCGTGCGATGAAATTTTTGATCTAACACCACGAGTGTCAAGACTCAATAATCTGTTCTAATTCAACAAATGGAATTAACCAAACAACATCATAGGGTTGTAATGTGAGGTTCAAGGTTTGGTCTTGTGCCATCCAGCCTCTTTGACGAACCAGATCGTACCACTGGGTTTCTTCTACTCCTATTGAGGATAGAGGGATTGTTAATTGACAAGTTCTGGGAGTAACATTAGTCAAAGTCAGAATATGGCGATCGCCATTAGGAGAAATACGTAATAGAGCAAAGACTTCAGAAGCTAACCCTAAGATGAGCTGCTCTCCATTAGGATGAAAAGCAGTATGTTGTCTGCGAATCGCTATCAGCTCGCCAAAATTAGAAGCAATAAGACGCAGTCTGGATTTGGGGTTTTGACTATGTTCTAGTAAATCCTCGGCGTTAAGCACTTTACGGTTAATATCCCGTTTGGTTTTAGTTTTTAAGACATCTCCAATATTGTTGGCACTGCCAATGAGACCATGAAAATAGATACCTGGAACACCTCGCAATACTAGGGCAATACTCCGAGAAGCTACATACCGTTTTACTTGTAAGGCCAGGTCTTCCTGCCCATTATCAACGGTAAGTGCGCTAAACCAAGTAGTATTGATTTCGTAGGGTTCTTCTGTGCCATCTGCTCCTGTTTTATAAGAAACAAATGCACCATGTTGTCTAGCTTTGTTGATAATAAAATTAATCTCTGTTTTGGGTAAGATATTTTTCACTCCTTGGAGTCCTACCCCATCATGAGTATCCAACATATTGAAGAAAGTAGTAGTCGGGGAAGGATAATCCAAATCCTTAGCCCATTGAGTTAGGTAACTAGCATCTTCTCGATAAAAAGTGTGCAAAACTAAGGGAGGTAGAGCAAAATTATAGACCATCTGGGCTTCATCAGAGCCATCTCCGAAGTAAGAGATATTTTCTGCATGAGGCACGTTAGTTTCAGTAATTAGGGCAACATTCGGAGCAACAGTCTTGAGCACATCCCGAAATAATTTAACTACTTCATGGGTTTGTTCCAAACTAGCACAGGGGGTTCCTGGTTCTTCCCAAAGATAGGTTACTGCATCCAAGCGAATAATATTGGCACCATTACGCACATACCCCAGAAGAGTTTCGATGATATAAATCAGAACTCGGGGATTACGAAAGTTGAGGTCAATTTGGTCGGGAGAAAAAGTAGTCCAAACCCAGACAGGACCGTCGAGCGAGTCAAATTTAGTTAGAACGTCAGAGGTACGGGGACGAACGATAATTTGGCGTTGTTCGGGACTAAGTTCGTCAGGAGAACGATATACGGTGAAGGCATCTTTGTAGAGGGGGTTGCCACTAAGCATCTCTTGAAAAGCTTTGCTATGCGCTGAAGTGTGGTTAAAAACTCCATCAAACATCAGTTGATAGTTTTCCCCCAAAACCTCGATATCTTTCCAAGAACCTAATTGGGGATCCACCGCTTCAAAATCGATCACTGAAAAACCGCGATCAGAAGAATAGGGAAAAAAGGGTAAGATATGTAGAGTATTAATAATCTCTTTAAAGGCAGGAATAGAATTAAGAAAATCAGACAGAGTTTTGAGAGGAGAACGATCCTTACTGACCAGGAGATCCCCATAGGTAATCAAAATAACATCTTTTTCCGTAAAACGATTTTCTGGTTCAAAATCTCGTTCCGCCTCCATCATTTCTGGCGGTTTGTGAGCCTGATGTAGTTTTAGTACCCGTTCGACTTCGGGCATCCACTCTTTGGCCTGGGTTTCATCGTAAAGATAGGAGAGTCGAGACAAAATTTGTTCTTTGGCTGTTGCAGAAATTTGCCAAGGGGTTTTAGTATAGTCTGGTTTTTGAAGATAGGAAATTCTGGTTAAGCTCATTATTTTATAAGATTGAAAGGACAAATGAGGAGCTGGAAATAAATTCTTGTATCAGTTTACCGTTGAAAAGAGATCAGAAACTTTTTTAAGTTTATTTTTCTATAGATTAATTCGTTGTGGGACTAGGATATTATCCCAATTAGAAAATTGAATATTCTTTCAAAATAAGTAAAAAATGACTGCATATCTTGATAATTTTCTCCAAACAGACCAAATTAGTCTCTTATTTCTAGTTATTGGCTTGGGCTATTTAGTCGGGCAAATTAAAATCGGTAGCTTTGATGTTGGTTCTGTAGCTGGGGTGTTGCTAGTAGGATTGATTTTGGGTCAGTTTGAATATGAGATCTCTCCTGTAATTCAATCCTTAGGATTTACTCTTTTTATCGCTTCAGTGGGTTATCAAGCAGGTCCCAAATTTTTCCAAGTCTTATTCACCCAAGGACTAAAATACCTAGTACTGGCTCTAGTGGTTGCAGGGACAGGATTTGCTGTTGCTTTAGCAATGTCTAAAGTTTTCGGTTTTGCACCAGGAATTCCTGCGGGACTATTAGCTGGAGGAATGACTAGCACTCCTACCTTAGCAGCAGCTCAAGCAGCGGTTCAAGCTGGTCAGATTCCGATTCCAGAAGGTTTGACCGCTGATGAAGT